>CANQCZ010000001.1 GCA_947591215.1 uncultured Bacilli bacterium
CAATGCCCGTCTCTTAGTATAAGTAGTATTGAAGGTTCTTTAAAGAAACTTATAGAGTTAGGCGAACTGAAGCGAGATGGAAGTGGCAAATCTACTTGTTATTATAGGTTAAAATGAAAATTTATAACTTTGGTGGTTTTTTGTTTGCTTATAGCCTGCGAGAATTGTATCAAAATGGCACTCTTTTTGTCATTTTTTTGCTAATTAATCTACATCTTTGCTAGCATGTGTAAAATATGTTATCATAACAAAAAGGAGATAAGATATGGCAAATTTCACAGAAAAAGAAATAGAAACTCAAGTGCATGACACATTGATCAAGAAGGAGCAGATGCAAGAACTTTGCAAAAAGCATGATAACCGAATCTTTGATATCATTTACAATGTCACTGAGGCGTACGTTAGAAAATGGTCACCTTCTATTGCAGACTATATGCAAAAGGTCGCAGTAGAGGGCAAGAGGGTGAATGTTAATCCTTCTTCCACTTCTTGGCAAAAGGCAGAGAACTTCAAAAGAATGTATGATGAACTTGACGAACAGTACAACGCTGTCATCCGCATTCAACTAGCAGAGCTTAAAAAACGCTACTAATCATTGTAGTTAGAAAAGCAGTCAATAGGAGTGTACTAATTTTTGGTACGCGCCTTTTACTTTTCGTGCAAGATCATCAAATATTAAGCAGGTTCTGGAGAATTGACCTCACTTACGCTTGACTATGTATTGAGTCTTAATGAAAAACAAGATAGCGTTTTTAATAATAAGATTAGTCATATAAATATTGGTAATTTGGGCTTTTCACAAGGAGGAGCAGGTGCGATTAGAGCGGTGACAGAACTTGAAAATAGTAATCGATATAAAACAATATTTACTGGCAGTGCGGCTTATGCTAAACTTGCAAAAAATATGGGTTGGGAATATGATGCTTCTAAAATCAAAATTCTATATTTTATGACGGCAGGCACAGGAAAATCCGATGATTCCGGAAAATGTGGGAAAAATGATTTAATGAAGCGATGAGTAACGATGTATTCAATATTCGTGCAAGAATAAAAGATGCAGAACGTGAAGATATGCTTACTTTAACAGACGGCTATATGACAGCTTGGATGCTTTGGCAACTTTTTGACAATGAAGAAGCAAAAACTGTTTTTGTGGGAAATGACGCAGAAATACTTTTAAACACAAATTGGCAAGATATTAAAAAAATAGATAATTAGCTTTATTGTATGCTAAGATATTACAATATGCATTTGAGTTGAAGCTTTTAATATGAAAAGAACACTAGTAGAAAAGTTAAGATGTGTTCATTTTCATTTTATGAAGGAATGTCAATCCCAAATTCAAATTTATGTTCATCGAATTGATTCTGTAAAAAAATGTTTATTTTAACAATGTGACTAAAAACGTTTTTTAAAATAGAATTCAAGTGATTTGTGATAAAAATCTTGTAAAAAACTTATTACAAATAATCTTTTGGTGAAGCGTTGCAAAATGCGCTCGCCCTAGTATAATATTTTGCAAAATTTTTATTTTAAGCATTGTAGTAAAGTTTTATGCGTTTACTGGAAAACTTAAATTTGAAAATTTCGGTACAACGACAATTGATGTCGTTCCCGAAGTTTAACAAAAGTTAAATTATATGTTAAAATAAAAATTACAAAAGAAAAAATAAATGTGAGGAGTAAAAAAATGCCAAAACAAGTCAAAAGAACCAAAACAAGCATGAGCTTATCAGTTGCTATTACTTCATTAGTCTTAATTTTAATTCCAGTTTTAATTATTTTATTTACAGGAACAGCATCATTTGAAAAGCCATATGGAATTTATATGTTAGCATCTTCAATAATTGTTGCTTATTTTGCAATTATCATGGGAATGCTAGCATGGCGAAATAAGATTCTCTATCTTATTTTAGACATCATTAATATTGTGTTTTCTGTAGCTTTTATAATTTATGCTTATATTAATTCTAATTATCAAGGAGGACTACTATTACATATAGCTGCAGCACTATTTCTAACATTATCTTTTTATCAAACCGGGGATGCTGATCAGGGTGACAGTTATTTCATGCGGTATATGGTGCCAGTAGCCCTTGATATCGCTGGTCTAATCTTTATTTTATGGTTTATAAGTGTTGATATGTCTGTTACAGTTCATATTATTCTAGTATCTATCTTTAATGCCTTTAACTTACTAATTTTCTTTATTCCATCGCTTGTTAAACTTATTTCTAATCGTCAAGAGTTCTTTTCAGGACTTAGCAATAAGCATGTAGAATACGAAGAAGAAACAGATGAAGAAATCAAAGAAAGAAAAGAAGCAAAGGCTACTGAAAAAGCTCTCAAAGAAGAGCAACTAAGACAAGAAATTAAACAACAACAAGAAGAACTTCATGCTAATGACGTTCATAATGCCGGAAATCATTCTAAATGGATTCCATTCCCTTCCACTATAGAACATCTTATCAGGCATATTGATTTTGAATTCAATAAAATTGTTGAACACATTAACGAAGATATTAAATGGAACAATCGAATTATAGATCCTGATAGCAGCGATTCTCTTCAAACAAAAAAAGATGCCGTAAAATCTAATAAACAAATCACAAGCGGTATTAAATATATGAGAAAAAATGTTAGAAAGATGAAAAAAAATTTGGCTGAATTAGGGAACCATGTATTTACAAGAGAAGATTGCTATAAAGAATTTACCTTTAATCCATTATCTGGAAAAATGAAAGTAAGACCTTCAAAATCAGAGACACCAGTACTTGAAATATTAAGTTATAAAATATATTTTACATATATTCATAATCTTAGTTATAAGCAAGTAAAACAAACACTTGAATTTGAAGGCGAAGCTGATTGTTATTTAAAGCCTATTGATTAATAATATATCGATAAATATTTAAAAGATTGACTGTAATGGCCAATCTTTTTTTGTACAAATTTATTGGTAAAATTATATGTTTTAAATAAATAGTTAAGCATAAAATTATAGGTTAATAGAATAGAATAAGTCTACTTTACCATTTTACTTAAAAAATCTATAAATGCTATGCGCCAATAACTTTCATTATGTGAGCCTTTATTGTCATAATTTTCAACAATGCTCTCTTGATTGAATCCTAAAGATTTTAAATTAATGGCAATTTCTTTTGAAACAGTAATAAGTTTCTTTTCTAAATCATCGCCATTGCCGCAATAGACATAAACTTGCGGACGTCCGGAACTGAAATTTTTACTTTGATAAAAACGGTTCCACGCCGATGATTCAAAAAGAGCATTCGCCGGTGAGAAAGCACCGATGTATCCATAGATGTCATTATCCCGTAATCCTAAATAATAAGCGGCTAAACCGCCGGAAGAGGATCCGGCAATTCCGGTATTTTCTCTTCTAGTGTCTACTGAATATTTATCATTGATAAAGGGAATAAGGGTTTCTTTCATAAAGTTGCCCAATTCGTCTAATTTGCCATTATAAAAGCTTTGGTTGTCAGCAAGGTTAGTGAGACTGCCGAATGATTGACTCATGGTAAGTTCAGAGTCACGATATCCATCGGAGTTATCGATTGCGACGATAATTAAACCGTCTTCTCCTTTTTGAACCAAATTAGAAACGGTGACATCTACTGCCCAAGAGCCATAGCTATCGGATGATTTTGCCGCGCCGGTTGCGTTAGCATATAAATTTTGACTATCGAACATGTATAAAACACCATATTTCTTATTACTCGTGTAAGTACTTGGCGTGTAAACCGATATTTTTTTGCTTTTTTGGGCCGTGTATTGTAGATTTTTACTATCAGTTAGATTAAAATACTCGACTTTTCCATAATTTGTACTGTTCATTGTAAAAATACCATCCTTCCCATAATAACCGCTTGATGCAGGTCCAACTATTAAATCTTTCGTTTGGTTGCCGGCGTTGTCGTTAAAAATTATGCGATCATATTGGCTATAATCCACTTCAATCGAATATTGATCTTCGCCATAACCTGACGAACCACTAACAGTAAGTTTAGTTCCGGGCCAAGCAACTTTTTGAACTTGGCTTTTATAGTTCCACATATAGGCATATACATTTTTCCAACGTTCGCTATTTGTGTAATATACCATTACTTTAGTGTCTTGAGGAATAGTGGTACTATTAATAGAACTTGATGTATCAGAAGAACTTGAAATATCACTGGAGCTTTGAATTTCTGAAGAACTTGGTAGGGTGTTCATATTTGTAGAGTCGACATTACTGGATAATTCTTGAGAATTTGTAGAAAGAGAATTAGATGAAAGAGTGGAAGAAGTCACTGGTTCTGTAGTATTAGTGCATCCGGTAATAAAGGATAATGCAAATAATAAGATTAATTTAATTTTCTTCATAACAACACCTCAAATATATTTACACAAAAATTATAACTAATTTAAGTTTTTGTTACAATCTTCTATTGTTATTACGATTTTATATTTTTAAAATAAATAGTTGATAGAATCATACTTATGTAAATGAAAGTTTAATTGAATCTTACACAAAAGTTAAACATCAGTAAACAATTCTAATGTGTATATAAAAAGATGTTTCATGGCGATAATTGTAAATTAATAGCTTAATATAACAACAAAGTGCGAAGTAATGTCGTTGTGTTTGATCAATGATTTGTTACCTTTAAAAGTTCCATCGTAAACTTTTCGTAAACAATTTGGCTGTTTTTCTTTACGAGGTCAGCACGATTGTAGCATACAATAAATACGAAAATGATGTTTTGTGCTTTGGGAGGATGACTGATGGCAGAATTTATCGCGTTTGAAAATGTAAAAAAAACATACCATGTTGGAGAGGTGGAAATCAACGCATTAAAAGATGCAAGTTTTTCCGTACAACAAGGTGAAATATGCGTAATTGTAGGGGCCTCTGGTGCCGGAAAAACAACGATTTTAAATATCCTCGGCGGTATGGACACGGCCTCTGAGGGTAAAGTGTGGCTTGATAGTCGTGAAATTTCAACTTATAAAGAAAAGCAGCTCACCGCATACAGAAGAAATGAAATCGGATTCGTTTTTCAATTCTACAACTTGATTCCTAATTTGACTGCTCTTGAAAATGTGGAACTTGCGGTACAAATCTGCAAAGAACATATGGAACCTGAGCTTGCGATTGAACTAGTTGGACTTTCAGAAAGAATGAATAATTTTCCCGCTCAGCTTTCAGGTGGGGAGCAGCAACGAGTTGCAATTGCCCGTGCTTTAGCCAAAAAACCAAAACTGCTTCTTTGCGATGAACCAACAGGCGCATTAGACTATGAGACCGGTAAAGCGATTTTGAAGTTACTTCAAGATACTTGCCGAAAGAGCGGAATGACTGTCGTTATCGTTACGCATAATTCCGCTTTGTGCGATATGGCAGATCGTGTCATTAGGGTTAAAAGTGGAATGGTAGAATCGATTTCGCTAAATCCGACCCCAATGCCGATTGAAAAGATTGAGTGGTGAGTGTATGAAAGCAATATTCAAATCCACATTACGAGAAATAAAAAATAGTTTAGGACGATTTTTCGCTGTTTTAATTATCATTGCGCTTGGAGTGGGCTTTTTCGCGGGACTTCGTGCTTGCCGTCCGGCGATGGCAAGTACTGTCGGCGCCTATTATGATAGTCAAAGGTTTTACGATTATTGCTTTGCATCTACTGTTGGTTTTTCAAAAGATTGCGCAGATGGTTTTGTAGACGAAACGGATGTTTCTGCTGCAGAAGGAGCAATCTATGAGGATGCTTTAATATCATCTGAAAACAGAGATGTGGCTATTCGTATCCATTCCATTACAGAAAGCGTTAATCTTCCATGCCTTGTTTCCGGAAGAATGCCAAATGCAGATAACGAATGTTTGGTAGATGCAAAATTTTTTGATGAGGACATGCTTGGAAAAACGATAACGCTTTCTGATTCAAATAATGATGAAACTTTAAAAGCCTTCACTTCTCATTCCTTTTTAATTGTTGGTAGGATCACAAGTCCTTTATATATCAATTCTAATCGTGGCAGAACTTCACTTGGAGACGGCAAAATAGAGGCCTTCCTTTTTGTCGATGAAAAATGTTTTACCGTAGACTATTACAAGGAATTGTATGTTTTGCTTAACGATCGTAAAGCTCCTTATAGTAATGATTATGATGAATTGATTTCTGCTAAAAAAACTTTGCTAACCGAACTTGCCGAAGAGCAGGCTCGGTTGCGGTATGAAAAAATTGTATCCGATGCCCAGCAAGAAATTGATGACGCTAGATTAAAACTTAACGATGCAAAAACAAAAATCAAACAGCAAAAAGATGCGGCTATAGAAGAGACAAAAGGAATTCTTGAGGCAATGGGGCAATCTGCCACCCCGGATAATCCGTATTATGTACAAATGATGTCTCAAATCGACGAAGCCTTTGCTGAAGCGGAAAGCGAAATAGCCAATAACGAAAAAGAACTTGCCGATGCTCAGCAAGAAATTGATTCTTTAGAACCACCGATCGTATATGCCATGACAAGAGCGGAAAATGCGGGGTATGTCGCCTTTGAGAAGGATTCTACGATCATAGAAAATATATCTATCGTTTTTCCCGCTTTCTTTTTTCTTGTTGCGGCGTTAGTGTGTGTTACGACAATGACACGGATGGTTGAAGAACAGCGAACGCAAATCGGTGTTTTGAAAGCGCTCGGATACGGAAAAGGAAAAATATATTTTAAATTTCTTTTTTATGCCGGATCTGCCGGATTGATTGGAAGTGTTCTCGGATTTTTTGTGGGAACTGCCTTGATTCCAAAGGTTTTTTGGTTCGCGTATAGTGCAATATATAATTTTTCCGACAGTCTTTTGTATTTCTTTGATCCGTTGATGTTTTCGCTTTCTATAATCATTCCGATGCTTTGTACGTTGGGAGTGACGGTTTTGTGTTGTAAAAACGCTATGCGTGAAGTTCCTGCTAGTATTTTGCGCCCCAAAACGCCGAAAAACGGCAAACGAATTTGGATTGAACGTTTGAAAATATGGAAACGCGTGAGTTTTTTACATAAAGTTTCTGTGCGAAATGTGATTCGGTATAAGCAAAGATTCTTTTTGATGATTCTTGGAATCAGCGGATGCACGGCGCTTCTTTTAGCCGGATTTGGAATAAGAGATTCGATCCAGAATGTCACCGATTATCAATATGGTGAAATAACGCTTTACGATGGGGAGATAACATTCTTTCAAACTATGGACGAGACAGCACAAAACGCTTTTCTTTCTCGTCACGAGTGCATTGATTCCGCACTTTTTTCTTCAGTAGAAAACGTAGATATTATTTTTTCAGAAAAAACAAAAAATGTCAGTCTTACTGCAGTACACGATGGTAATTTATCATCATTTATAAATCTTCATAGCAATGATGTTCCAATATCATACCCGAAAGATGGCGAGATCATCATATGTAAGGGGATTGCCGAGAAACTCAATATCAAATACGGAGATACTGTAACATTAAAAGATAATTCACTTCGCATGATTGATGTTTTCGTATCCGGAATCTTCGATAATTATATCGGAGACTATCTTTATGTCACCGAAGAAACGATGATAAGTCTTTCCGGTGAAGCGCCTATTAACACGGCGTATTTTCGTTTCACGCAAAATGGAGAAAGGGACATTTCAGAACTTCAAGGAGATGAGCAAGTTAGTTATCTAGCTTTAAATAGCGATATGAAAGAAAGTATTGAAACATCTTTGTCTAGTTTAAATCTCGTGCTGCTTTTGATAATTCTCTGTGCGGGGGCCTTGGCATTTATAGTTCTTTTTAATCTTATCAATATCAACATCCGCGAACGGATACGGGAGATTGCGACAATTAAAGTGCTAGGCTTCTTTCCTAAAGAAACTGCCGCTTATGTGTTTCGAGAAGTAAACATACTTACCATTGCCGGTACATTACTTGGACTATTATTTGGAAAGTTACTTCATCTTTTTGCCATGCAGCAAATAAGACCTGATGGAATGTGCTACGATATTCGCATTTCCGTGTATAGCTATATTTTAAGTATTGTAATTACTCTATTATTTGCGGTGTTTGTTCAACTGGTTATGCGAATAAGATTAAAGAAAATCAGTATGGTGGAATCACTAAAATCCGTAGAATGAGAAGTAAATATCACGACTTGTCACACGTAGTAGACAAAAGCGTGGTATAATGTAAAAAAGGAGTTGAATAGGAAATGGCTACAATACTTGTGGTTGAAGATGATCGCAATATGCGTCTTTTGACCGCTGCACGACTAGGTGATTTATACACGGTTATTACTGCTAGCGATGGTGTGGAGGCTTTGGATATTTTGCATAAAGGCGGTATAGATATGATCGTGGCGGATATCATGATGCCGCGAATGGATGGTTATGCGTTGCTTAAAATCGTTCGAGAAGAAAGTTACACAATCCCATTTCTATTACTCACAGCCAAAGAATCAATGAATGATAAGCAACAAGGATTTTATCTTGGTGCAGACGATTATATGACAAAACCATTTTCAAGTGACGAATTGCTATGGCGTGTCAAGGCACTTCTTCGTCGTTCCAATATCGCACAGAGCAAAAAAATCGAGATTGGAGGCGTAACGATAGATTCAGAAAAGTACGCGGTTTATAACACTACCCAATACATTGAGTTTCCTAAGAAAGAATTTGACTTGCTATTTAAGCTCCTTTCCTATCCTGATCGCATTTTTTCGAAGGAACAACTTCTTGATAGCATTTGGGGCTTTAATGCTGAAAGCGGCGAAGAGACGATCAAGACACATATTAGCAGAATCCGTAACCGCTTAAAAGACATTACAGAATTTGGAATCATCACCATTAAGGGATTGGGCTATAAAGCAGACATACGAAAGGAGTGAATGAGCTTGAATAGGAAAAAGTTATCGAGCATTACTAAACGACTTTGGCCGCAAATGATGATTCAAACACTCGCTGTTCTTGTTACCGCTGTTGCATCTTACATGTTTATGACATGGTTTGTGACCGATCTTTTTAATGTTACGGATACTTATAGGGCGGCAGGCTTTGAAGCGCTTGGTACCCTTCTGATTTTTACGTTGATTTTAGTCCCTTTAAACACCATTCTTTATCGACGTCGACTTCGGGAAATTAAAACGTTATCTGAAGGAATAAGCAGCGTCGCAGATGGAAATTTCGATACCCGCATCGACAGCACGAAGGCCGGTCAAATGAAACCGATATATGATGATTTTAACAAAATGTGCGCTGAGCTTTCGGGTGTTCAAATTCTACGAAATGATTTTATAAACAATTATTCCCATGAGTTTAAAACTCCTATCGCTTCTATTAACGGCTTTGCCTCGTTGCTTTTGGAAAAGGAACTGCCTGACGATCAAAGACGGGAATATTTACAAATAATCGTTGAGGAATCCGCACGACTATCAAACTTAGCGACTAACACCATTCTTCTTTCGAAATTGACATCTCAGCAAATCGTAACGGATACACAAGAGTATGATGTGAGTGAGCAAATACGACAATGTGCAATCATTCTTTCAAAAGAATGGCTTGATAAAAAGATTGTGTTCAGCGGCGAATTCCCTTCGGCAATATTTGTCGGAAACAAAGAACTGATGCAGCACCTGTGGTTAAATCTTCTCGGCAATGCCATAAAATTTACACCTATCGGTGGTGAAATTACCGCGGAAGTTATTCCTCAAGCAGAAAGCATCACAGTAATAATTTCAGATACTGGTGAGGGTATGAGTGAAGAAACGCTAGCGCATTTATTTGATCCATATTATCAAGGCGATGCCTCTCATTCCCGACACGGGTTAGGACTAGGACTATCTATTTCAAAGCGGATCGTCGAGTTATGCGGTGGTGAAATTTCAGTACAAAGTAAGGTAAATACTGGCAGTAAATTCACGGTTATATTACCTATCAAGTAATCTCATTTTAGTAAATATATTTAAGCAAACTGTGATTACGTAAAAAAGACATTTTCGATAGTTTAATGTTCAATGTTATCGATTAATAACGTAAATAAAAAGTTTAATGCTTTAAAAATGTGAAATCGCTATTGGTAAAATACGAAAAAATGATATATTAATTATATTTAGTAAACAGTCGAAGATAAAATGCATGAAATATAATTATTTCAAACGCATTTAAAGGAATAATATTAAAATTATAGTAAAGGAGTTAAGCATTTTATGAAAATAATACATTGTGGGGATTTACATCTAGGATCTTCTTTAAAATCGATATGTGATAATAAAGAAGAAAGGAAAAAAGAAATTGACAATGCATTTGTTAAATTGATCGACTATGCAATCGAAAATGGTATCTATAATGTAATTTTATCCGGTGATGTTTTCGATAGCAATATGGTAATATCAACCGACAAAAACTTTTTTTATTCTCTGATTAAACAGCATCCTGAAATTACTTTTTATTATCTAAAAGGTAATCACGATAATAAAACATCTATAATAGAAGAATATGAAAATCTTAAAACTTTCAACGATCAAGGTTGGACATATTATAATATCGATAATATAACAATCTGTGGATTAGAAATAACTAACAATAATCAAGAAATCTTATATAACGATTTGATTTTAAATCCGAATAGGGTCAATATTGTAGTTTTACATGGTGATATCAACAAAGATCTCGATTTGCGTAGATTAGCCAATCGAAATATTGATTATCTAGCTTTGGGTCATCTTCATTGCTATAAACAAATATCTTTGGATGATCGCGGTACGGCTATTTATTGTGGCTGTTTAGAAGGACGAAACTTTAATGAAACGGGTAGTAAAGGTTTTGTGCTTTTAGATATCGATGACCAGCAAATTAAACCTCAATTTATTAAAAACTCGATACGAGAAATTTACCTAAAAACGATTACCTTCAATAATATGACTTCTTTACATGAAGCTATCACGTATATTCAAGAACAATTAAGTGGGATTAACCCTAATTCCATAATTCGTCTGTCTTTAAACGGGAAAGTCACTTTTAATCCCGAAGAATTAGATTGCATCAAAAATGTCTTTAATTTTTATTATCTTGAAATTATCAATGAAGTTACTAAAAGTATAGATATAACAAAGTATGCACATGATTTGTCACTAAAAGGAGAATTTGTTCGGCTGGTTTTAAATGATGTTTCTTTGGATGATAGTCAAAAAGAAAAAATTTTAATGTATGGTTTAAAGTTTTTGGATAATGAAAAGGATATCAATATATGAAAATAATATCATGTTATATTAAAGGCTTTGGCCTTTTTAGCAATAAAGAATTAACTTTCAATGATGGATTAAATTGCTTGTATGAAATTAACGGACAAGGAAAAACGACCTTGGCTAGTTTTATTAAAGCGATGTTATATGGTATGGAATCGTATTGGGAAAATTGTAAGGATTTTAGAGACCGTAAGCACTATAAACCTTTTGACAGTACTTCTTATGGTGGTAGTTTAATTTTTACTCACGACAATAAAACTTACCGAGTAGAAAGAACTTTTGACAATAAAAGACAAGAAAAAGATGTTGTGAATATCTATGTTAACGATGTAAAAAAAGTTTTTGATAAAGAAATTGGAGAAGCCATCCTGCAACTTGATAAGGATACTTTTGAAAGATTAATGTATATTACTTCTGCTGATATTAAAATCGAATCTAGCAGTAACATAAAAAGGCATTTAAATAACATCATTGACGATACTGACGAAAGTTTCAATTATGAAGATATTTATAAAAATGTTCTTTACCATAAAAATAAATATATCAGAACTAAAAATTCTTTAATTCCTGAAGAACAAGAAAACAGTAAGAAATTATTACAAGAAATTAAAAACACTGAAGTTGTTGAAAAAGATTTAGAGTTAAAATATCAAACATATAATGAATTTATTAAGCTAAGAGAAGAATTAAATATTAAAGTCCAAAAACAGGCTTATTATGAAACTTATTATACAAATATCGATAAACTTCAAGAAAATAAAAATCGTTTGGCGAGTATAACTAATAATTATCCTAATTCTTATCCGAAAGAGGATGAGATAAATTCTTTAAAAAATGCCAATCAGAAAATAGAACTATTAGAAAATGATGAGCTTTTTGAGAATTTCTTATCAGATGAGCAATTAGCTAAAGCACTTGCCACTAAAGACAAATATTCCAATGGGTTTCCTACTGAAGACGAAGCCCATATTTTACTTAAATTATTTGATGAAAAAGAACAAATCAAAAGAAATCTCTTATTAAATAGTTACGATGAAACTAAATTAGATTATTATCAAACATTACCTTTAGATGAGATTTCTATTCATAAATTAATTACTCAATATGAACAATATAAATTAATCGCGAGCAATTCATCATCTTATCAAGAAGAAATAATGGTTAAATGCGATAACACTTTTAACACTAAACCGGTTAATAAATTTTTGGTAATTACATTGATATTGCTATTAATTGTAGTAGTTGGCGGTATGGGATTGATTTTTCAATTTCAAATTCCGGGCATTATTGTAACTATCTTAGGTTTATTGGGGTTAGTTGTTGTCGGCTTTATTTATTTAATCAAAAAAATAGACAGTAAAAATAGTCATTATGCATTGAATGAAAAAACAGATAACTCAAATTTAGACGTATATAAGAAGTTAAACGAAACGATTAGGCAATACGGTGACTTTAATAATTTAAAAGACGGCTATGATACAATAATTGCTTATTGGAACGACTATCGTAGTATTTTAGAAAAAAAGAATGCAAAGGAAAGATATTTAAAGCAAGAAAATGAAAATAACAAGCAAATTGAAAATATTCTTTTAAAATATCATATTGATGAAAAGGTTAATTCTTATAAGGAATTAGAACAATTTATTAATATTCAAAAAGATATTTTGGACAGATTAAAACAATATCAAGATATTAAAGATAAGAAAGAAAGCAAACTGCAAGAATTTCAAAACACCATTTCTAATATATATATGAAATATTCTTTAGGTAATAAAACTGTTGCGGAAATCATCGATGAATGTAACAACATTCAAGTGTTGCAAACTAGTATCGTTAATGAAGAAAAAGAATTAGATCTTTATCGAAAAAAATATCATATAGAAGATTATTTGGAAAAAATTGATTTTAAAGCCGATTTGGTAGAGATTAATAAGAAAATCGAAGATATCAAAATTCAAATAAATGATGACGAAGAGAAGATTGCTAGTCTTGATAAACAAGAAAAAGAATATATACTAAGTTTACAAAAAATAGAAAAATATAGCCAAAATGTTGAAATTTTAGAGCATATTGCTAATTATCTAAATCAAGCGCAAGTAAATCTCGATCAAAAATATGTTCGACCAATTAAGGAAAAATTTGAAGAATATATGAAAGTTTTACAAGAAGTAACTAGCTTCCCCATTGATATTGATATGGATTTTGAAGCGCAGTTAAAGATAAAAGGGGAAACAAAACTCATCGATTATTTAAGTTCGGCTCAACAGTATATGTGTACTTTATGTTTGCGTTTGGCTTTAGCTGATAGTATATATGATGGTGAAATACCTTTTATTATTATGGATGATCCTTTTGTTTACCTTGACGCGAATAATTTACAACGAGTTAGTGCTTTACTAAAGAAAGTTTTAAATAACAAGCAAATTATTTATTTGACTTGCCATGAAAGCAGAAAAATAGCAATATAAATTTAATAGCCTTAATCAAATTTATTTGATATTATTCTTACCACTGAGGTTTTATGACTTTGGTGGTTTTTATTTTATTTGCTACATTACTAATTTTTTACGTTAAATCAACTAGAATGATCCCTAAATATTAATGATTTCTTTGTAATGGTTAATTATAAGAATATTTTTTAAATTGAGAGTAAAACAAAAATTCAAATAATGTTAAAAATAATGAATAAATTAAACGCTTTTTTAACGCTTTAAAGAATAAAATTAACATTAAGCTTATTTTCATATTAAGTAAGTAAATATTTAAGGAGGAAAACATGAAAAAAGCAAAACTTTTAATGGCGATGATGTTAATAAGTTGCTTAGCATCATGCAACGGTAATTCAAACTTGAACTCGACGGATAGTCAAGATGAAGGATCGACTTCAGGGTCTTCTCAATCGGAAGTAGCTTCATCGGAAGCTTCAACAAGTAATCAAAGTGAAGGATCGTCTCAAGGAGAAACGACTTCATCAGAAGTTTCATCGGACTCTCAAAGTGGAGGATCGAGCCAAGGAAGTACAAGCGATGCAACTGTCAGTGAAAGTGAATGGCAAGAAATATTTGACGGATTTACTACTACAAATGCGACATGTACAAGAGTTGTTGGAACAAGCACAATGTCTCTTAAAGTAGAATCTGAGAACAAAGTACATTTAATCACTAACGACACTAAAGATGATAATTCTTATGCTGAAAACATCCTCGATAAAGAAGGAAACAATTACTATATTTATGCTAGAGCAAATAGTACTGATAAATTTACAAGAACTTCAGTAGATGAAACTACCTTTACTTCTCGTGTAAATTCATCTGCCGGTCCGGTACTTCAAATTAATCAAATGTTTGAAAGTTATGAATTAAAAGGTATGTATGAAAATTTTGATTTTGATGATGCCCAAGGTGCATATGTGGCAACAATTTCATACACACCGGTGCCAACTGTCACTACCACGGTCGATTTAGTTATCAAATTTGCTGATAAAAATCTCACATATGTCTCTGTTAATACTCCGCAAGCTTCATCTGATGGTACCAGCGGTACTATGGAATATAGTGATTTTGGAACTACCACGGTTACCATTCCGACTGATTTTAATGAAAATAGTGATGATGATACTGCTAACAAAATCACTGAAACTGAATGGCAAGAAATTTTCGATGGCTTTACCATCATTAATGGTACCTTAATATCTCATGCAAACTATGAAGGAAGTGGTATAGTGATGACTGTTGAAGCTGAAACACCTACGAAAATTCATCTAATTAGTTCTACCACTTTTGGCGATAGAGAATCTTATGAGGAAAATATTTTATATAAAGACGGAGATGATTATTATATTTATGCTAGAGAAAATTCTGAAGATAAATATACAAGAACTTCTGTAGATGAGGAAACATTTAACAATAGATTAAATTCATCTGCCAGTCCGCTTTTAGCGCTAAGTGCACAACTTGAAATGCTTCAAATCAAAGACAACTTTGAGCAATTTACCTATGACAATGCTCAAAAAGCATATGTCGGAACACTTGTTGCTCCTGCTCAATATAATGAAATGACATTAAATTTTGTCATTAAATTCGAGAATAATTCACTGGTTTCTTTAGTTTGTGCGAGTGAAGATAATACAAGTGTTTCAACGTATAGTAATTTTGGGACAACAACTGTAGATTTACCTGCTGAATTTAATTAATAAGATTTGCACGAATTTCCCTTTGAAATTTTTCAAAGGGATTTTTTAGTTTAATTGGGAAATTGTATTTTAAAAAGAACTCAATGATGAATTGTAAATATAAAAAATATATTTTTGAAAAAATTTAAAAAATTGAAACGTGGCTAATATGAAGAAAATAAGAATTTATGGCATATTTTCAATATTAAAAATTATTATTGACAATAAGAATATCAAAGATTAAAATATTAACAAAAAATTTTTAAGGAGGAGAAAAATGAAGAAGAAGGTTATTTTACCATTATTAGCCGTTTTAACCTTAGGTGCTTGCGCTGGCACAGATGGTGATTCTTCGATTAGTAGTACTAGCTCTTTAGGACAGTCGTCTAGTACGTCTCAAAGTGTTAGCTCATCGTCAGAAAGTTCCCTAGAAGAAAGTTCTTTAGAAGATAGCTCTTTAGAAGAGAGTTCTGTGGAAGAAAGTTCTGTGGAAGAAAGCGCGTCTTCTGAAGAAACTAGTTCTTCCCAAGAAGAGGAATCTTCTAGTCAAACTTCAGATAGTAGTGTCACTTCAGATACTAAACCAGAATCTTATAAAGTGGTTCTACCAGATGAAATCGATGGTATTGAAATCGAGGCTAGTTCTTTAGAACCCGCCGCTAATGAAAAAGTAAGAGTTTTCGTAAAGAACACCGTTCAAAAAAGCAAGAGAATCGATGATTTAACGATGAATGGCCAGAGCTTGGAAGGTAAATATTCCAACCAACCAGGTGTTGTGGTGTATGAATTTTCTATGCCTGAAGGTGAAGATGCACAAATTGACATTGAAGTTGTTGATGTTTATGAGATCAAAGTAGATGAAGAAGTCTCTGAATATCTAACTTTAAATTTTGAAACTCCTGAAGTCGCCGCTGAAGGCGAACAAGTTTCATTTAAAGTTGCTGCTTATAGCGGTTTCTGGTTTAAATATGTCGATGCTGTTGAAGATGATGTTATCTTAACTGAAGAAGATGGTCTTTATTCTTTCACAATGCCGGCTCATCAAGTAACAATCACGGCCGAAACCGGTAATAGTGTTTATGCGGTTGAAGCCAAAAATACTGATTTCTATCAATTTAATGGTATTACTGATGGACAAACGTTTGCCGTAGGTGAAAAAGTTGAATTCTCTGTATCCAAATTAGGACCCGATACAGTCATCACTAAAGTGTTTGTCGATTCAACAGAATTAGAAGCCGATCAAAGTGGATATTATTCATTCATCATGCCGGCTTATGGTGTCACATTAAAAGCCGAATATGAGATTGTGGCTCGTAATGTTAAAGCTGTCAGTACGGATCACTTTAAACTTTCTTTAACCACAATGGTAGACAATGAGGAAGTTGAAGCCAGTAATAACGTTTATGCGAATCAAAAAGTATATTTAAAGGTCGAAGAAGTTGGCGAACATAATTATATCCAAACAGGATTCCAATTCAAAGGTAGCGATACTAGCTTTGAAGAAGCAACTTATAGTGTATCGGTTACTGTCAAAAATGAAGAAGACAAGCAATATTTTGAAATGCCATCCAGTTGGAAATATATCGTCGTTTCTGTTGCCGAAGAAGAATCTGTCTTTAAGAATAGTCCCCTTGTTGGAGAATATGAAGGTGGAATTACTTTCAGTACAAGTACTTATTCTAGTTTATATCCTTCAAATCAAAAGTTGACGATTGATAATCGAGGATTCACTAATAAATCATCTACCACTAAATTAGTGGCTGATTCGGAAGATCCTCATCACTATACTTATCAATCAACATATAAAGATCATTACTACTTCAATGAAGATTATGATTTAGCTCTTTATATAAAAGGTGCTTATGGTGGAGGTTATGGTACTACTGCTGAAATTACGTTATACTCAAAGGGTAGAGGAGCATTAGATACTTCTTATAAGTCTAAGGATAATACTCAAACCTTTGCATATTACACCGGTTCCAGTTCTAGCCTTTATTATTTAACTTCATTCTTCGCCCAAGTTTCTTTCACAAAGGATGTTGATGGAGATTCCGTTATTACTAATGCTAGTGTTTTCATTGATAATATATCATCTTCTAGTGTTACTATTTATTGGGATGTTAAAGCTGAAGTATTATCAGGTAATGGCTACACTAAAGGTGACGTAGTGGTTATCGAACAAACTGATGACACTGTACTTAAGACTTTAAAATTGACTACTATTGGTGAAAATCGCTACTTTATGCATGGTGGTGAAGTTGCTGTTGCCGGTGAAGAAGCAGGAACTTATACAAAGGTCGATAGTGATGATTTAGTTTTAGATGGTTTCGGTGGTGGTAAATTAGGTGAAAGTGATATTACTTATACCATTAAAGGCAATGTGGTTACGGTAACTAAAGATACTGAACAATTAAAATTTACCTTAGATTTTGATTCTGACACCTATGAAGAATTCGTTCAAAGTTTCTCGTATGTTGGAAAAACATACCAAGGCACCTTCTATGATTCTGAAACTGATGAACCGATTTCTTTATCATTCACAGGTGAACCTTCAGCAGAAGCTAGTACTGCTAAACCTAATGCTACATTAGATTTAGGATCCTATGGTAATAAGAATGTGGCATATAACATTGGCGATGATAATAAAATTACGGTCAAAGGTGATGGCACTATCGTCATTGCTCCTCAAGCTGATGGAACCTTAAAAATCGAATCGGTTAGTGGAAGTTTATGGGGTGTGTCTTATTATCTAGAGGATGTTATCTTAGTTTGTCCGGATCTTGTCTATCAAAAGACCTTTGTTTCTACTGATTCTTCCTTTAACTGCAAAATTGAATTTACCGGTAAATCAGGCGAAACAACAGGTACTTTAGCTAGTAATAGCAATTGTAAGATTACTTTACCATACAATAACGAAAGATATGGGTCTTGGGTTATGGGAGATGATGGTAAAATTACTTTAAAATTATCAGACGGAACCTTAACGCTTACCTTAGATCAAACCGGTACTAAATTAACGGTCGAAAGTGCTTCTGGCGGTAATTTCTTTGGTTACACTAGTGATTTTTACGATTTAGTACTTGAGATTGAAGAATAATTAATTGCATTTCTTCTAACATAACAAAAAGTATTCGTGGTACTTTAAAATACTATGAATACTTTTTTTATGCTTTGTAAAATTGTAGTAAAATAAATGTAATATTAGATGAAATTATCTAGTAAATAATTAGGGTAAAACAAGTAAATATCGCAAAGTTATATCTATTTTGTTAAAATAAAAAAACCTAGCAATATTCTTGCAGGTTAGAAATTACTGGTGCCTCCTGCCAGAGTCGAACTAGCCACTAATCCTTACCATGGATTTGTTATACCGATTAACTAAGGAGGCAATGCTAGTAAATAATAAATAATTAGATGGCTGTTTGTCAATATAAAATCAAAAGTTTATCAAAAAGGAGTGCCTATGGAATTTAAAGAACATTTACGCAAATATTTAAAAGAAGGAGAAATCGAGTCACTTTTAAATTCATTGGTAGAAACTAGAACCGCCGCCCTTCTTTTAAATACTGAAAAATTATCGGCTTTGAAATTGCAAAAAATGTTTCAAAGTATCGTTAAGCATCCCTTTATTGAAAATTGTTTTTTATATAATCCTTTAATTGATGCACCTGGAAAAAGTATCGAACATGAACTTGGCTGTTTCTATCTTTTAGAACCATGTTCGACGCTTGTGTCTCATTATTTAGCGCCTACAGAAGACGATCAAGTGCTTGATTTATGCGCTGCCCCGGGAGGCAAAACCATCCATGCTTCATTATTGATGAAGAATAAAGGGATAATTATTTCCAATGAAGTTTCTTCTTCAAGAGCGAGCATCTTATCTTACAATATCGAACGCTTGGGAAGAAAAAACGTCGTGGTAATCAATGATGAAGTCGTTAAACTGCAAAAATTATATTTAGAATCATTCGATAAAATTATTTTAGATGCTCCGTGTTCTGGTTCTGGAATGTTTCGAAAAGATCAAAAAATGAAAGATGATTGGTCTTTCAATAAAGTTTTACATCTTCAAAATATTCAAAAAGAATTGATACTAAGCGCCTATCGAATGTTAAAACCCGGTGGCAAAATGGTCTATTCAACGTGTTCTTATTCTTATGAAGAGGATGAAGAAGTGGTCAAATATCTTTTAGACCATAGTGACGCCGAATTATTGATGATTCCTCAAGATGATAATTATTTTCGAAGCGATTTAAAAGAAACCATCCACCTTTTTCCGCATCGAATTAAAGGTGAAGGACATTTTATCGCATTGATAGTAAAGCCGGGTGTTCTCAATAAAAATAATGATAAAAAGGAAAAAGTATTTCCTTTGCCGTTTAAATGTGAGGCATTAAAGAATGATTATATTTATGCACATGGGAAAGATTACTATGCTTTGAGCCAGTTTTTTGACACAAAATCGCTTCATGTGCTTCGCGGTGGTTTAAAAATCGGTGTTAATGAAAAGTATGGATTTGTTTATGATCACGCTTTAGCACATTATTTAAATACTTTTGTCTATCAAATTTCTTTAACTTGCGAGGAATTAATTCAATATTATGAAGGTCAAGAAATAAAAAGAGCAGATTTAATCCAAGATGGATATGCTTTACTGCTCTATGAAGGAATAGGCGTCGATTTTGCTAAGATAGTAAAGGGACGCATTAAAAATTATCTTCCCAAAGGCTTAAGAAAAAAACTTTGATGATAAACACTAAGAAAACGGAATTTTATATTTAGTTTTGCATCTTGATATTTTGCCCGGTCAATAATTGATATGAGATTATTGATTCTCCGTCAAGATTCTCTTTGTGCATATCGACCGCGGTGATTTGATTATTTTCGTAAGTGGTATAGTAATAGATTCCTTTGTCGACGTTGCAACAAGAACTGTATATGGTAATTTCATATTGGTCGTTACCCATATGAACACAACCGCGTTGTTGAGCGACCGAAGAAAGAATATGAAAAAATTGACTGATACTTTCAGATTCGCTGGTGCCACTTAATGAATTCATCTTAGTGAAGGTGGCTTTTACAAAGCGTGAGGCAGATGAAAGATCGCCGGGTAAACCTAATCCACCCATACCACGACTATATGTTTCAAGATTTAAATCTTTGGAGAAACTATTTTGCGGAGCTTCTTTCGTTAAATACATATAATTGTTGAGATTAAACAGCTGATAATCAAAAGGTGGATTGTTGGTGAGAACTCCAACTGGGTTATCGTAAATTTTAAGGCCGTCTTTTAAAGGTTCGACAATGATCGAACTGTCGCGATCGGCGATAATCCAATGGAGCGGCGAAGCTTTTAATTTTTCTGAAAAATCGATATTGGCAATGTTGATTTTTTGTAAGAGCACTTTCGCTTCTTTGATCGTGGCACATTGTCCTAAAATCCATGGAATGAATTCAAAAGGTGCGATGTTGTCTTTTTCTTCCTGCGGTTTTGGATAATAAGCATTCTTCGGAAAATTTAAACCGGCCATCGACAATCCTTTTTCGTTTGTGGCATCGTAATAAAGCGGATAATTGTCGCAGACGAAAGCCATGCCGATCATCGCGTAATGAGAATTCATTTTTCCCATGTTGCGGAAATTAAAACCATAATTTCTCGGAGTGATGGTCACCGTTTCAAAATAGGAATATTCTAAATCGAGATTACGACCGAAATAATGATCTTTAGTTGCATAAGTTATGGCTGTACACATAAATAAACTCCTTCTTTCATCATTTATTGTAACAAAAAAGAGGGAGTTTTAATAATTAAATTAAAAATTATAATTTCACGTTTATTGTTCATCATAGTCGTCGAGAAAAGAGATTTTTTTATCTTTCAATTTATAGCCGAGAACTTTGTCGCAAACTACATTAGAAGCACTTTTAAAAATATTCTGTTCTACTTGAGGATTATAAGCCAATAATTGTTTGATTAATTTTTTTGTTTCATTGCGTTGCGAGGAAATATTTTGTTCGTTTTTAGCTAACGCTTCGGTAAGGCGACAAGCGCATTGAATGAAATTGAGCTTATGGTAGTTTTTCCAAGAGACAATATCCTTTTCACGGATAAAATACATCGGTCTGATGAGTTCCATTCCTTCAAAATTGGTACTGTGCAATTTAGGAAGCATTGTTTGAAAGGAACCGGAGTTTAACATATTCATTAAAGTGGTTTCAATGACGTCATCGTAATGATGACCTAAGGCTATTTTGTTACATCCTAACTTTTTGGCAATATTGTATAAGGCACCACGACGCATTTTGGCACATAAAAAACAAGGGCTACGCTCTTGAACATTGGCGATTTCAAAGATGTTAGTATCGATGATTTGGGCCGGAATATCGAGTTTTTTTAAATTTTCTTTGATAACTTCGAGATTTTTTTCGTTATATCCGGGGTTCATCACTACATATTTGGCTTCAAATTCAAAATCGCTATGGCGCAATAACTGTTGAAAAAGTTTGGCCATTAACATCGAATCTTTACCGCCGGAAATGCAAACGCAGATTTTATCGTGTGGCTTAATGAGCTGATATTCTTTGCATCCTTTAACAAATCGCGACCAAAGCTTTTGACGATACTTTACTGTAATCGACTTTTCGTATTCATTTATTTCACGCATGGGAATTCTCCGTTTTGCTTATTATTAAAGCTGATTAAGTCTTTTATCACTTCGCTCGCGATTATTAAACCGGCTACTGAAGGAACAAAAGAAATACTTCCGGGAACCATCTTCTTATGAGGATCATCGGGAATTGATTTTAATGGTTTTAGCGGCATTTCTTTTGAATATACTACTTTCAAATTTTTGACGTGACGTCTTTTTAATTCATAGCGCATCACTTTTGCTAAAGGACAAACGCTTGTTTGATAGATGTCAGCGACTTCAAATTTAGTGGGATCGAGTTTATTTCCGGCTCCCATCGAAGAGATAAGAGGGGTTTTTGTCTCTTGACACTTAAGGACTAAGGCAATTTTAGAAGAGACGGTATCGATAGCGTCTACCACATAATCGTATTGTTCGAAATTAAATTGATCTTGATTTGAATCAGTAAAAAAGCATTTGTAAGTTTCTATTTTAGCGTTAGGGTTTATGGTTAAAATGTGCTCTTTCATGGCTACCACTTTATCTTTACCAAGCGTCGTAAAATTAGCGAGCAATTGGCGATTGATGTTTGTAAGTGAAATTTTATCGTCATCAACTAACACAAAATTTTCAATGCCACATCGCGCTAAAGCGTCACAAACGTGACCACCGACACCGCCAAGTCCGAAAATGGCGATTTTTTTGCCTTGGAGCATAGCCATCGTTTCATGCCCGAGAAGTAGTTCAGTTCGTGAAAATTGTTCTTGCATCGTTTGCTCCTTTTCATGGTTCACATTTTATCATTTTCATTTGTTCATCACAATCTGATAATGATAAACAAAATAAGTTGTTATTTACCAAAAATTGACATTTTTATTATTTATCGCTAAAATTAATTTCATAAATAGGATAGTTTGAAATGAAAAAAAAATACGGTGAAAGGAATGTTTACGACGAACTTCAAGAGCGATTGAAGTTTGTTTTCGAGGAATTTGAAAATATTTACGTCTCTTTTTCGGGTGGTAAAGATAGCGGATTACTTTTAAATCTAGTCCTCGACTTTAAACGCAAATATTATCCCAATCGTAAAATTGGAGTTTTTCATCAAGACTTTGAAGCGCAATATTCTTACACAACTAATTATGTAGACCGAACTTTAGAAAAAATCAAAGATGAGGTTGAAGTGTATTGGGCATGCTTACCGATGGCGACTAGAACTGCTATTAGCAATTATGAAATGTTTTGGTATCCGTGGGATGATCGTAAAGAAGAATTGTGGATTCGTGAGATGCCAAAATACGATTATGTTATCAATTTAAAGAACAATCCGATTACGACATACCATTACAAGATGCACCAAGAAAATCTTGCTAAACAATTTGGTCGCTGGTATAAAATCAGCCATGGTGGCGGTTCTACGATTTGTTTGTTAGGGATTAGAGCTGATGAATCTATGCAACGTTATAGTGGATTTTTAAATAAACGCAAAGGTTATAAAAAAAGATGCTGGATTACGCAACAATTTAAAAATGTTTGGTGCGCTTCACCGATTTATGACTGGAGTGTCAAAGACGTATGGCACGCTAATTTTGTCAATAATTATGATTATAATCGCCTGTATGATCTTTATTATATGGCGGGTTTAAATCCAAGCCAGATGCGAGTGGCGTCACCTTTTAACGATTACGCAAAAGAAAGTTTGAATTTATATCGGGTGATTGAACCGCAGACATGGGTTAAACTTATCGGTAGAGTAAAAGGCGCTAATTTCGGTAATATATACGGAAAGACCAAAGCTTTGGGCTATCGAAATATTACGCTTCCGGAAGGACACACTTGGAAATCATATACGTTGTTTCTTTTAGCGACACTTCCGCCAAAGGTTCGAAAAAATTATATTAAGCGTTTTAAGACTTCGATTCAATTTTGGCATACGACCGGCGGAGGTCTTGAAAAAAAGGCGATCGATGAATTGATAGAACACGGTTATGATATTAAATTAAACGGGGTGTCCAATTATACCGTGTTAAAGTATTCAAAAGTGGTTTTTTTACAGAAAATCCCCGACCATACCGATGACATTAAAAGCACTAAGGATATTCCTAGTTGGAAACGAATGTGTTATTGTATTTTGAAAAATGACCATATATGTCGTTTTATGGGATTTGGGCTCACTAAAGAACAACGAAAAAATATCGAATTAATTAAGGAAAAGTATAAAAATATTGAGGAGGAATTAAATGAAGGAATTTAAAAGTCCGGTTTATAATATAATCGCGGTTCCGATTGAAAAAATTTACCCTAATGAGTATAACCCTAATTGTGTCGCTCCCCCGGAGATGAAACTGCTTTACGATAGCATTAAACAAGACGGATATACGATGCCGATTGTCTGTTATTATGATAAAGAACACGATCGTTATGAAATCGTCGATGGATTTCACCGTTATCGTGTGATGCTTGATTATAAAGATATCTATGAGCGAGAAGGCGGAAAACTGCCTGTTTCAATCATCGACAAATCACTCGATCATCGCATGGCTTCGACTATTCGTCATAATCGAGCTCGAGGAGTTCATAATGTCGATTTGATGAGCCATATTGTTCGAGATCTTCACGATTTAGGACGGTCGGACGCTTGGATTTCTAAACATCTCGGTATGGATAAAGATGAGATTTTGCGATTAAAGCAAATTACGGGTCTCGCGGAATTGTTTTCTGATGTTGACTTTGGAAAAAGCTGGACGCCGATCGATGATGAAGAATTAGACTTAGATGAATATGAGGATCGAATTTTAGACAAAATAAAAGTTTAAATTAAATCTACCTGAAAAATATCATTTGATAAAACAGGTAGATTTTTTAATAATGACAAATTAAAATAAACATATCACGATAATTGTTTTTACGTGAGCCTTTTTGTATTAAAGTATCGATTTAGTAAAGTAATAGTAATAAATAAGTTTAATGGAAGATGGAAAGTGGTAAAAGATGAATCAGCAAATAAAGTTATTAAAACAATGGATTGAAGAAAGCGATAATATCGTATTTTTTGGTGGCGCGGGTGTTTCTACAGAAAGCGGCATTCCGGATTTTAGATCAAGCAAAGGAATTTTTAGTGTTAGGGCTCAATATAGTCCTGAAGAGATTGTTTCCCATACGTTTTTTTACGAGCATCCTCAAGAATTCTATGATTTTTATCGAAAGAAGATGGTTTATCCTCATGCAGAACCTAATGACTGCCATAAAGCTTTAGTAGCATTGGAAAAGAAGGGAAAACTAAAGGCAATCATCACACAAAATATCGATGGGCTTCATCAAAAAAGCGGCAGCAAAGAAGTGATTGAACTACATGGGACCATTCATCAAAATCATTGTGTTAAATGTCATAAAAGTTACCCGCTAAGCTACATTATCGACCATTCTTTACCGACTTGCTCTTGCGGGGGGCTAATTAAACCGGATGTGATACTTTACGAAGAACCGCTCGATGAGGAAAAATACAAAAGGGCGGAACGATTAATCGCTAAAGCTGATCTTTTAATTATCGGAGGCACTTCTCTTGTGGTTTTTCCGGCCTCTTTTCTGATTCGATTTTTTAAAGGTAAACATTTAGTAATAATCAATAAATCTAAAACCCCTTATGATAATGAAGCTGATCTTGTGATTGATGATGCGATAGGAGAAGTTTTTCAACAACTTGAAATAATCTAAAATAGAAAGGAGCATATATGTTTAAAAGATTTATAAAATATTATCGTCCCCATCTGCGCCTTTTTGTTTTAGATATGCTTGCCTCTTTGATAATTTCTCTTATTGGAATGCTCTATCCGGTTTTAACTAGAACGATGTTAGGAGATTTGATTCCGAATCAAAAATTTGATTTTTTAATTCTCTTTGGTGTCGTTTTATTGATACTTTATATTTTAAGGATGTTGCTTCGCTATTTTGTCCAATATTACGGACATGTGATCGGTGTAAGAATGCAAGCTCAAATGCGTAGCGATATGTTCCGTAAGTTAGAATGTCTTCCTTATGCATATTATGATAATCATGAAACCGGTAAAATTATGTCCAGAATGACCAATGATTTGCAAGATGTAAGCGAATTAGCTCATCATGGACCAGAAAACCTCATCATTTGTGGTATCATGGTTATCGGTTCTTTTATATATTTGATGACTATCAATTGGGAATTGACGTTGATTATTTTCATGTGTATTCCGATTTTGATATTAATTTCAATGAAGCTTAGGAAAAAGATGAACAAAGCCTTCATGGATTCACGTAAAAGTGTCGCTAAAATCAATGCTGCTTTGGAAAATTCAATTACGGGTATTCGGGTAACCAAAGCTTTTAACAATGCCGAAATTGAACAAGAAAAATTTGAAGTCGGAAATAAAGAGTTTGTTGAAGCGCGTTCTCAAGCGTATAAAAGCATGGGACAATTTCACTCTTCGACCAATTTTATAACCGATGTTTTCAATGTCATCGTGCTTATTGCCGGTGGGATTTTCCTTTATAATGGGGAGATAACTTTCGCGGATTACTCAACTTTTATTGTCTCTATCAATCTTTTTATCAATCCGATTACGACGATGATTAATTTTATGGAACAATATCAAAGTGGTGTGACTGGTTTTGCTCGTTTTTTGGAAATCATGGATGAAAAGCCGGAAGTTGAAAAAGAAGGTGCCATCGATTTAAAAGAAGTAAAAGGAAAATTGACTTTTGATCATGTTTATTTTGCATATGAAAGCTCAAAAGAGATTATTAATGATATTTCGTTAACTATCAATCCTGGAGAAATGGTGGCTTTAGTTGGTCCAAGCGGCGGAGGAAAAACGACGCTTTGCCATTTACTGCCTAATTTTTATAAAGTCGACGGAGGAAGAATCCTTATCGATGATATCGACATTAACGATGTTACTTTTACTTCGCTTAGACGAAATATCGGTATTGTCCAACAAGATGTTTTTCTCTTTAGCGGAACTTTCAAAGAAAATATCTTATACGGTAATTTAAATGCGAGTGAAGAAGAGATGATCGAAGCTGCCAAAAAGGCAAGAATTCATGATTATATCGTCTCTTTGCCGCGTGGATATGAAACGGAAATCGGTGAACGGGGA
Organism: uncultured Bacilli bacterium; assembly: GCA_947591215.1. Lineage (GTDB taxonomy): Bacteria > Bacillota_I > Bacilli_A > RFN20 > CAG-449 > CANQAG01. The sequence continues at coordinate 27,189 of CANQCZ010000001.1, forward strand.
GTAAAACTTTCCGGAGGTCAAAAGCAACGGCTTTCAATCGCTAGAATCTTTTTGAAAAATCCGGCGATTTTGATTTTTGATGAAGCGACAAGCGCCTTAGATAATACGACTGAAGTTTTGATTCAAGAAGCCTTGGATGAACTTTGCAAAAATCGAACGACAATTGTGGTTGCACATCGCCTTTCAACCATTAAAAACGCTTCGCGCATCGCCGTGGTAAGTAAAGGAAAGATCGTTGAAGAAGGGAGTCACAACGAACTTTTGAAACGAAACGGAATTTATAAACGATTGTATTTGGCACAATTTAAGAGCGATTATTTACTAGATCTTAACTTAGAATAGACCAAAATACTTACTCGATCAGTACTTAAAAAATCAATAATTTATTTGGAAATTCGTCTTTTAATAGATTTACTTATAGGTCTATTATTATCAATGATTTTATCTAGCGAAACACTATTGATAGTGATATGATTAAAAAGGAGGTATACAGAAGATGGAATGGACAACGAAAAAGACGAATCTCCCTTCAGTGATGATTTCTTTGGAGTATGATGATTTTGCTACAGTAGAAGTTGAAAAAAAGAAAATGAAAAACTCTTCGTTAATGCAATATGTCATTAACGTCGAAATCAAGGATTTGTTTTGTGAAAGTTTCATAATCGATGATTTTCAAGAAGTCGGGAAAGCTTTAAAGGAAATCAGAAAGCAAATTGAAATTCTTTACGACAATCTTGACGAATATGACGAAGAGGATTTGAATGATTGGTGCGAAGTATTTTCTGATACCATACAAGAATTTTAAAATTGAGGAGAAAAAGATATGAAAATTTTTATCGATACTGCCAATATTGAAGAAATAAAAGCAGTCAAAGATTTAGGAATCGTTAAAGGTGTGACGACCAATCCGTCTTTGATCGCTAAAGAAGGGCGTAATTTGGAAGATGTGATTAAGGAGATTGTATCCTTAATCGATGGTCCGATTTCCGCTGAAGTAAATGAAGGTTCAATTGATGAAATGGAAAAACAAGCGATCGCTTTATCGAAAATCGATCCTAATATTGTCATCAAGGTACCGATGACCTTAGATGGTATCGCTTTGGTTTCGCGACTTGCAAAACTCAGAATCAAAACTAATGTGACCTTAGTGTTTTCAGTACCGCAGGCATTGATGGCGTGCGAAGCTGGAGCTACATATATTTCGCCCTTTATGGGAAGAGTGGACGATTTTGGTGAATCGGGCGCAGATTTAATCGAAGATATTATGACGATGATAGTAAATTATGGTTATGAAACTGAGGTTATCGCGGCTTCAATTCGTAATACCGCACATGTTAAAGAAGCAGCTTTAAGAGGAGCGGATATCGCTACTATCCCGTATAAAGTTTTGATGCAAATGGTTAAACATCCATTGACCGATAAAGGCTTAGAAATATTTGCTAACGCTTCAAAAAAGTAATTTAAATATTAAGCACTTTTTATCTAGAACGCAAAGTTGTCAGTGAAAAGTGCTTTTTTATTGAGAAAATTAATTTAATACTAATTTTATTTTTGCATTTGTTTTTGTGGTGCATATAAATAAATGAGGTGAACTTATGAGAGTAAGATATCGTGATACTGATGTGAGTCTGCTTGGAAGACTGATGCGCTCGGAAGCTGTCGGTGAAGGAAAATTCGGAATGCAGTTAGTCGGAAATGTAGTTGTAAATCGTGTGGTTACTAGTTGTGACACATTTAAAAATATCAATAACATCTACGATGCGGTTTTTCAAAAAGGACAATTTGAAGGAACGCAGACTCCTTTGTTTTCGGCGCGAGCCACGGAAAAAGAGAAGCAAATGGCATTAAACGTTATCAAATATTGGAGAGCAGATCCTGCTTACGATGCGCTTTATTTCCAAAATCCGGGTAAAGGAAAAAATTGTAAGACTAATTTTTGGGGAGTCTTTGCCGGAAGATGGAAAAACCATTGTTTTTATGATCCGGAAAATCCTGAAAAATGTGGATTATAGTTTAATATTCTTTGATTCTATTTAATTTGTAGGAAGAGATAAGGCGATAGATGTCATCGTGAGTGTAGTGATACATCATCTCTGCCCAATAAAACCATAATAGGTCAAGAATGGCAAAATAGTCATATAACTTTTGATAATTAAAAGATGAAGTGTCGTGCATACAATATTCATCGACAAAGGTTGTTATGGCTTTTTTTTCTAGAAGGTTATTTTCGCTTAAGAAACTAGCTATATCAAACATTGGATCATTATTCGAAGCATACTCATAATCAATAATGTAAGTTTTATTGCCATCAAAGAGGATGTTGCCTCCGACAAGATCGTTGTGACATAGAATTTTTGGAGCATTATTACTCCATTGTTTTGCTTTGTTGATGATTTTTTGAGCATAGTCTAGCGGCGGAATCAAAGATTTTTCTTGATAAATTTCAAGTCGATCGAAATATGAAAAATCGGTTTCAGAAACGATTTTTAAATTGTGCAAAGTTCTTATAGCTTTAGCTGCAAGACGAATGTGCTTTTTATCTTTAGAACTTTCGGCAAATGATTTGGCATTTTTGATAAAACGAGAAATTTTAATGCCGGATTCATCCATATATACCACATCTATCGAAAGAGGAAAAGTTTTGAGTTTGTCCTCGATTTTTTTCTCATTGACGTATGAATTAAAGGGTTGATGAAAATTTTTTGGAACCCTCATAATAAATTCTTCGTTAATCAAATAGTTATCGTTTGAAAGACCATTACGAAGATATTTCAAGGAGTAAACTTTTTGATTCATAATTTCTTCAAAACGTTTGATTAAGTCTTGCATTTACTTCACCTAGGCTTAATTATAAGTTATTTGTGGCCTTTTTACATCAAAAAGTGCTATAATTTTACTCGAGGTATGCATATGATTAATATCGTCTTATTTCAACCGGAAATTCCTCAAAACACCGGCAATATTTTTAGAACAGCGATGGCGATTAATGCGCGGTTGCATCTTATTAAGCCATTGGGTTTTTCTTTAGACGAAAAAAACCTTAAAAGGTCAGGAATGGACTATATCAAAGATGTCGAGTATCATGTTTATGAAAATCTAGAGGAATTTATGGTAAAAAATCCAAACGCGGATATTTACTATATAACTCGTTACGCCAAAAGGAGTTATTCGGCATTTGATTTTTCTTCTCCGGTTCACGATTATTATTTTATGTTTGGACGTGAATCGACTGGCATTCCTCATGAAGTATTAAGACAACACGAAGATCGCTTGTTACGAATCCCAATGGTTCCGTCTTCCCGCAGCTTGAATCTTTCTAATTGCGTGGCTATCATCTGTTATGAAGCATTGCGGCAACAAAAATTTTTTGGACTTTCAACGATTGAAACTATCAAAGGTGAAAATTTCTTAGAGGAGGAAAGAAAATGAAAAAAGCACTCATTCCATTATTCGCGATTACCTTGCTTAGCGGATGCATCAACAATTCAGCCAATTTGAATTATGAATCGATCGATTATAAAACTTTTAATCAAAAGATCACCGTTTATCATAATAGTGAAATTCAATATCAAGATGTGACAATCGGCGAATATGAAAATAAAGTCAATAACAAAGAAGATTTCGTGATTCTTTATTATGCTGAATCATGCAGTGCTTGTGAAGTTGCAAAAAAAGATTATTTAAATGGCTATCTTGCGGAAAAGGAATTTGCAATTTATCAAATAAACATCGAAATTCTTTCTAAAAATGAATTGATTCGCCTTTCAAATGTTACGGCAAATAGTAAATATCGTCCATATGATGATCAAGGCGGAGGTCCTTATACGCCTTATTTATATTTTTTCGTAGATGGTGAAGTTTTAGTTGGAGAACCGCATTTTACGAACTTTACGACTGCTTTAGAACAATTAATCGAAGTAAGCGAATGAGTTATTTTAATTTTTTGAATAAATTAACGCTGCTTTCACGAATAGCGTGAATCGTAATCAAATCATATTTTAAAATGTTGACGCGTCCGCGTGGAGACGCTTTTTTAACATCGCTTTTTATGGCATGCATCACGTCACCATCGCGAAAACCCGCAAAATAAATACTCGCTTCAGCGGCTAGAAGCAATGTTTCATTGTCCGGATTCAAATCAAAAACAATCACATGAGGCCCATGACGATCTTTGATATGAAAAAAATGATCGTCTTTATGAGCCATCGTAAAGGTTAGATGTTCGTTTTGTAGGGCGGTGAAACCTATACCGATCGTCGGTTGCTGTTCTCTTTTTAAAAGATGAATGTTTGGTTTTAAACTTTGATTATGATGCTGTTTACGTTGCACTTTCAAATGTCTGTCTTGTTCCAATTCTTCCATTACTTCCAAGATGTCATCGTCGTTGCTATTCATGATTTCTGATTCTTTTTCTTCCCAGTAATCTAGTTCGTCTTCTGCCTTTTTTATTTGTTCGTCGATCATTGATAAACCGGTTTTAGCTTTACGATATAATTTGAAATAGCGTTCGGCATTTTGATATAAATTCAAACGAGGATCTAACTTTATTTCAATTTCTTCGATGTTGAGTAAAGAACTGCCATCAGTATATCGGTCGTAGTAAGTTAAAAGCAAAGTACCGAATTCATTGTAATGTAGATGTTTTTGATAAGTGATTCTTTCTTTTTGCAATGTTTGAATTTTTTTATTAAGCGACTTTTTTTTGTTTTTAATCAATTTCAAAAGATCGTGATAAGTGGTTCCTTTATGATCGGATTCCAATTTTTCTTCAATAATTGAAACGCTGTTTAAAGGGTCGATTTCTTTAAAATTATCGTTATATTTATAAGCGACAATATCCTTACCGTCGAAATAAAAATTTTGACTTTGCTTGATAGCTTCGATGATTGCAGAAGAATCTTTACAATCGATTAAATTTTCTTTTTCGTTTTTTGTAAGCATTAAAGAAAGAGGGTCTTCATTTTCATTGACTGGAGGAAAAGTATATTTAATTCCTCTCATCACGATTCGTTTAGCGGCTAAATCGGTTTTTTTCTTAGCATCGATAATCGTATCATCTTGATCTAAAATTAAAATATTTGCGCGATAAGGAATCAATTCGATAATTAATTTCGATTTTATTTTTAAGAAAGATGGCATTGTTTTATTGATAATTAAAGTGATGATTCGATCGTTTGATAAAGCGTACATATCTTCGATAGTGCCGTGCTCGACATATTTTTTTAAAGAAAGGGTAAAAGCATCGCTGGGCATGATTAAATTATTTGCATTTTCTTTCGACAAAATAATCGGGAACCCGGGATTTAAGGAAATGATCAATTGTAAAATACTTTTATTATAACAATTAAAAGCGTAATCGTTGTTATCGATCGGTTGGATGGCGTTGATTTTAGCACCGATAAAAGAGGCGGCATATAATGTGGTTAATTTATTTAAGCAATAACATGAAATTGACATCAAATCACCATTTATTATTTTACTCTTCAATCCTCATGAATAAAAGAAAAGATTTCTAAAGAGCGATAGCGATTGATTTCTAAACTATTAAAAAGCTATAATATCTTGTGTATTTTAAGGAGATAAAAATGAATCGTGGCTTATTGATTGTTCTTTCCGGCCCTTCTGGAGTGGGAAAAGGAACTGTCAGAAAAGAAGTGTTCAAAAATAAAAATCTAAATCTTGCTTATTCTATCTCGATGACTACTAGAACCCCTAGAGCTCACGAAAAAGACGGAGAAGATTATTTTTTTGTAAGCGAAAAAACCTTCTTGGAAAATTTAAAAAAAGATAATTTTTTAGAACATGCGACATTTGTCGGAAATTATTATGGGACACCGCGCAATTATGTTGAACAATTGCGTGACGAAGGGAAAAACGTCTTCTTGGAAATTGAAGTCGAAGGAGCTAAACAAGTTTTAAGTAAATATCCTGACGATGAAGTGATTTCAATTTTCCTCTTACCACCATCTCTAGCGGAACTTGAAAAAAGAATCAGAGGACGGCGTAGCGAACCGGAAGATATTATTCAAGAACGATTAGGAAAAGCCAAAAGAGAGATGGGATTAAAGAAAAATTACCAATATACCGTGCTTAATCGCAATGTTAAAGAAGCGGCTAGAGAAATCGTTAAAATCATTGAAAACCGAATTAAATAATTAAAAAGGGGGCGACAATCTTGTTGATCTTAGAAGTTTTAATCGAATATGGAACAGCAAGTTTAAATCGTCCTTTTTCTTATGCTTATTTGGGTGATTTGCCAATTTTTAAAGGAGTGCGGGTTTTAGTTCCTTTTGCTAGTAAAAAAATCATCGGCTTTGTCAATCAAGTTTATAAAGTTTCAGAAAATCTTGAAGAATATAAAAGAAAAGTAGGATTTGAAGTTAAAGAAATCATCAGTGTTATTGACGAAAAACCATTATTTGATGATGAATTATTAGAATTAGCCAATAAGATTTCCTCGTATTATTTATGCAGTTTGATTTCCGTTTATCAAACGATGTTACCGCCATCCCTTAAACCTAAAGTCTCTTCTTTGAGTAAACCGAAAATCGCTTATGAACTGATGGTTGAAATTATAAATGATTCTACGCTTGATCTTACTCCTAGACAAGCTTCCTTACTTTTAGAATTAAAATCATTGAATCAACCAATCAAGAAAAAAACGATAAAAACTACGGCTTTAAAAGGCTTGATTGAAAAAAAGAAAGTGCGAGTGTTTAAACAAGAAGTAACTAGGTTCCAATTAGATAATATCGATTATGAAGAAGAAAAAAAATTGAATGAAGAACAAAGTGATGCTGTAAAACAAATTTTAGAATCTAATGATAAAGTGTTTCTTCTTGAAGGAGTGACGGGATCCGGTAAAACCGAAGTCTATTTGCATGTTGCCAAAGAAATCTTAAATCGCGGTCAAAGCGTTTTGATGCTTGTCCCGGAGATAGCATTAACCGCGAAAACAATACGCCAGTTTCAAGCGCGATTTAAAAATCTTGCCGTTTTACATAGCGATCTAAGCGATGGTGAAAAATATGACGAATATCGTCGGATTGCTAAAGGCGAAGTTAACTTAGTGATAGGGGCTAGAAGTGCGATTTTTGCGCCACTTCAAAACTTAGGTCTTATCATTATTGATGAGGAACATTCTGAAACATACAAACAAGATAACGCTCCATTTTATCATGTAAACAAAGTTTCGTTAATGCGCAGTGAAATTTGTCAGTGCAAAGTTGTGTTTGGATCCGCGACGCCATCTTTAGAAACTAGAGTGCGAGCAATGCGGGGAATTTATCACCATCTTCGTTTAACGCGGAGAATCAATAATCAAGATTTACCGCATGCAGAAATTGTCGATATGTTGAATCCGAAAAATATCGATCGTGAATCGGTGATTTTTTCTAAGATTCTTCGAGAAAAAATCAAAGATCGCTTACAAAAAAAAGAGCAAGTTATCCTTTTGGTGAATCGCCGCGGTTATTTTACATATATCTCTTGTCGAAAATGCGGACATGTAATCAAATGTCCCGAATGCGATATCCCATTAACATATCATCATCAAGAGCAAATTTTAAAATGTCATCATTGCGGATATGAAAGAGAGATGAGCGAAGAATGTCCTAAGTGTCATTCACCTTATCTTTCTAAAACCGGATTTGGAACCGAACGTGTCGAAAAAGAAGTGGCACGTTTATTTCCCGATGCAAAATGTGCACGGCTTGATAGTGATGTCGGAAGACTAAAAAATAACATAAAAAAAATACTTGATGAATTTAGCGAACAAAAAATCGATATTTTGATCGGTACTCAAATGATTGCCAAAGGACACGATTTTGAAAATGTCACTTTGGTAGGTGTTGTTTTGGCAGATTTGACACTAGCATTACCATCTTATCGAGCAGGTGAAAAAACTTTTGCTTTAATTACTCAAGCTATCGGAAGAGCGGGGCGCAAAGATAAAATGGGAGAAGCGATAATTCAAACTAATAATCCACGTAATTATGCGATTTATGATTCAAGCACACAAGATTACGAAAGATTTTTTAATGAAGAAATGATCCGTAGAAAATTGCATCAAGATCCGCCTTTTACATATTTGACGCTTTTAACACTAAGCGCGGTCAAAGAAGAAGTTTTGATGGAACGTGTTTATGATGTGATATCCTTTTTGGAAGTTAAATTTGAAAATAAAAAAGTTTTGATTGTCGGACCGAGCGAACCTTTTATTTTGCGCTTGAACGGACATTATCGACGAAACATTCTATTGAAGTATAAAACAGATAAAGAAGTTAAATCAGTTCTTGAAGAATTGAATGAGATAATTTCCAAAAGAAGCGATTGTACTTTATCGATTAACATCGATCCATACGATGACTACTAGAGATGATTTATTTTACTTGTAAAATAAGATAAATTGCACGATAATAAAAACAAGGAGATACTACCATGATAAATGTTACGTTAAAAGGTATTGATATTTATCTTGCCGGAGAATTTGATCGTGAAATTCATAGCAAATTAGCTTCATTATTTCATGTGCGCTCTGAAGATATCATTACTACGGCTTTGGAATCTTTAGTATTTCATCAAGGAGTCGACCAAACTACTTACCAATTGGTTATTAAATTTGAACTTCCAGAATGTTATCGACAATATGAAAAAGTAGTTGCGGATTATGTTTTATCTGCGAGCAAAGATTTTTCGGTACACACGCTTTGTTATTTTATATATGTGAAAGAAGAAAATATCTATGAACGCATCGATGAAGATTATCCGCGGTTTATGGATGAAAAAAATATCGTCGAATATGACGAAGATGATTCAAATGAGAGTGAAGAACAGGAAGTCTTTACCGGAAACATCTTTCAAAATTTTGATAAACATAGTGAGCATAAACACCATCACTGTTGCGATGATGAAAGTTGCGATTGTGAGCATGATTGCGATGATGACAATTGCGAATGCGATTGTAAACATCACTGATTGATCAAAATAAGGAGTTGAGAAATATGCAATTTTTAAATGAAGCAGTTACTTATTTAGAGGCTATCAAAAACAAGGATATATCTTTCACTAACGTTATCAACAAAAAAATCAATACTTTAGCGTTAGATAGCGATGAACTCGATAAGCTCAAGGGAACTCTAAAAAGCGTTATAAATTGCTACCATTTCCTTTTTTGGGAAATAAATTCTCACTTCTTTGAAAAAGACGAGGCAGTTAAAGATGCACTTATCGTCAGTTTGGCAGCTCTTCGCTACGTAAAAAATGTCGATGAAAGTGCCGTAAAAGAATTTTTAACCGCTTATAAAGAAAATAAAGGTCTTGATTTTGATGTCGATGAAGCTATGAATTTTTTATTAAGCATCAAGGCTGAGTCTACTCCAATACCGGAAAAATATGAAAAAGCCTTTGCCAAAAAGATGGCTTTGAAATACGCTTATCCCGAGTGGATTGTGCGAATGTTAATCAAACATTTTGGCATTAAGCACACTTTTAAATCTTTGGCCTCTTCGCGAAAAGCGGTAAAGTTATCTTTGAGCGTTAATCCACTTAAAACTAATGTTTTTGATATCGTTAACAACAATAGCGATTTCACACTTGGAAAATTAGGTTCACTATCCATGCGTTATGGTGGTAAAACAAAGCTTATTGAATATGCGGCTTTCAAAGACAATGAGTATTTCATGATGGATGAATCCAATCAATTTGCCATCGATCAATTAGAACCTTTAGATGGCGAAGAAGTGTTTGTTTATGGTGATGCTAAAGGGCTTATGGCTTGCGATTTAGCGTTGATGATGAATGATATCGGAAGAATTAACACTTGTCTTACAAACATCAACGATTTGAATGTGACGCGCAATATGATTCGTCGTTTCGGTCTTCGCTCGATTTATGCTTTTGAAGAAGCGTCACTTAATCTTTTGATTACTCATATAGAGCCTAATAGTTTAGATAAAATGCTTTTACTAGCGCCTTCTTCTGAATTAGGTTTAATCAGAAGAAGTCCGGATATTTTATTGACTTTAAAGCGAGAAGATTTAGATGGAATTATCGATAATCAAAGAAAATTATTGGAAGAAACCGCGCCGTTTATTAAAGATGAAGGTCTTCTTCTTTACATGGTCAAAACGATGAATAAAAAGGAATCGACTAAGATCATTGAAGAATTTTTGACTAACCATTCGGAATTCACTCTAGTAGACGAAAGACAAGTCTTCCCATACGAATACTTCTGCGATGGTTTCTACTATGCCAAGCTTAAAAAAACAGGAAAAAATGAATAATGATAAATTTATATGGACTTACTTTGGAAAAGCTCGAGGAGCTGATGCTTCTTGAAGGACAAAAAAAATATCGTGCAACTCAATTGTTCACATGGATTTATGAAAAAAAAACGACTACTTTTGATGAAATGAGCGATGTCTCGAAAAGTTTTCGGGAAGTTTTAAAACAAAAATTTTGCTTGCTGAAACCGAAAGTTTTTTTGCGGCAAAATGCTAAAGACGGCACCATCAAACTTCTTTTGGAAATGGCAGACGGCGCAAAAGTCGAAACAGTATTGATGCGTTACAATTATGGTAATGTGATTTGTGTGTCTTCACAGGTCGGATGCAACATGGGCTGTTCTTTTTGTGCTTCGGGTTTACTTAAAAAAACTCGTAATTTGACCGTAGACGAAATGGTTGGAGAAGTGCTTTGTGTCAATGATATTCTTTTTGAAGAAAACGGAGAACGGGTAACGCACATTGTGGTTATGGGAACCGGAGAGCCGTTTGATAATTATGAAAATGTTATCGATTTTATAAAAATCGTCAATAATCAGAAGGCTTTTGCAATCGGTGCGCGCCATATCACCGTTTCGACATGCGGCATTCCCGATAAAATCATTCGCTATGGTCAAGAAGGACTGCAGGTTAACTTAGCCATTTCACTCCACGCCCCTAACGATACTTTGCGTTCAAAATTGATGAAGATCAATCGTGCTTATCCTTTAAAAGTGCTCATTGAAGCGGTAAAGCAATATATTGCTGATGCTTCGCGGAGAGTGACGTATGAATATATTTTATTGGATGGGGTGAATGATTCTTTAGAAGATGCTGATGAATTGAGCGAATTAATAAAGCCGACGTTTGCTTATGTTAATTTGATTCCATACAATGAAGTTACCGAAAATGAATTTAAACGTTCCAAAAATGCTAAAGCTTTTATGGATCGTTTAATAAAAAACGGGGTCAATTGTACAATCAGAAAAGAATTCGGTGCCGATATCGATGCTGCCTGTGGTCAACTTCGGGCTAAACAGGAGAAAATCATATGAAGTGCGTATTTAAAACGGATGTCGGAAAAATTCGCAAGGTAAATGAAGATCAAGCCGTGGTCAAAAAGAATGAAACAGGTGATATCTTGCTTTTGGTTTTAGATGGTATGGGTGGTCATCAATATGGAAAATTAGCTTCATCAAAAGCGGCAGAGTTTATTGCCAAAAAATTCGAAAAGAAAAAAATTTTTAAGAATAGTCTTGTAGCTTATCGATGGTTGAAAAATACCATAAAAAATGCCAATCAATTGATCAATAAAATGGGTGAAGAAAATCCGCTTTATCGTGATATGGGTACGACCGTAGTCGCCGGGTTAATTGTTAAAGATAAACTGGTGATGGCCAATGTCGGTGATTCAAGAATCTATGGAATCAAAGAAAACATCATCCAATTGAGCGATGACGAAACCTATGTTCAGTTTTTATATAAAACCGGTAAAATCACTAAAGAGGAAATGAAAACACATCCTAAAAAGCATGTACTGACCAATGCCCTTGGCACTTATCCATGTATGACTATTCAAATGAAAGTATTTGATCTTAATTTCGACTATTTGTTGCTTTGTTCCGATGGACTTTATAACGAAGTAAACGAAGAAAAAATTCTTAAAATATTAAAAGAAGCGGTACCTTTAGAGGAAAAATGCGAAAGATTGATTTCATTAGCCAATAAGTGTGGTGGCAAGGACAATATAACGGTTGTTTTATGGGAGGCAAACTGATGAAACTAGGCGATATTATTGATGAAAGATATAAGATTAAAACTATATTAGGCGAAGGCGGAATGGCGATTGTTTATGCGGCAGAAGATCTGATTTCAAAAAAAGATGTAGCAATCAAGATCATCAAAGAAGAAACGATGAAAAATCCGGTTAATTTGACGCGATTTGAACGTGAAGCACGAGCGGCGGCAAGCTTAAATCACCAAAATATTGTTCGGGTCATCAATTTAGGGACTCATGAAGGGAGACCCTATATGGTGACCGAACTTGTCAAAGGTCAAACTTTAAAAGAAGCGTTGAACGTACGCGGCAAATTTTCTTCAATGGAAGCTTGCGATATCATGTATCAGTTGTGTTCCGCGGTTCTTCATGCTCACGAACACGGAGTGATTCATCGTGATATCAAACCGCAAAATGTTTTCATTATGGCTGATGGAACTATTAAACTTGGGGATTTTGGCATTGCTACTTTTCAACATGATGCGCGAATTACTCGAAGCGAAGTAGTCGTTGGTTCCGTCCATTATTTGGCTCCGGAAATTTCTAAAGGTGAATCGCAAGCTTCGCCTCAATCGGATGTTTATGCTTTAGGAATCACTTTTTTCGAACTTATTACGGGACGTGTTCCTTTTGACGATGAATCGGCGGTTACCGTGGCTTTAAAACATATAAAAGAGAAGTTTCCGTCACCGAAAAAATATAATCCTAAGACTCCGGCGGTTATTGAAAAAATAATTGAAAAAGCTTGCCGCAAAGATCCTTCCGATCGCTATCAAAGTGCGTTTGAAATGCGCGTGGATATCGAAAGAATTTTGCGCAATCCTTCAATAATTCAAAAACAATCGTTCTTCAAACGATTATTTTCGCATAAAAAATAAAAATGGAAGGTAAAGTTTTAGCGGTAAGCGGTGGAATTTATCGCATCTTAAATAGTCAAAAAACGATCATTACTTGCAAACCACGAGGAATCTTTCGTCATCACAATAAAAAACCATTGGTTGGCGATCAAGTAATCCTTGATGATGAGAATATGATCGTTCAAATTAAGGAGCGGAAAAATGTCCTTATTCGTCCTACTATTGCCAATCTTGATTTTGCGTTTGTAGTGACATCTTTAAAAGAACCGGATTTTTCATCTTTGTTACTCGATAAGTTTCTATCGATGCTTTCTTTAAATAATGTTGAAACCGTGATTATTCTCAGCAAATATGATTTAGTTAAAGAAGATAATATCGCTATGATAGTGGATTCTTATCAATCGTTAGGTTATAAAGTAATACGATATAGCAAAAAGACGCAGGAAGGCCTAAAGGAAATAAAGGCGATGATGAAAGATAAAACCGTCGCTTTCATCGGGCAGACCGGAGTGGGAAAATCCAGTTTAATCAACCTTATTGATCCAAATTACAATCGAGCCGTGGGAGAATATTCCTTAGCTCTAGGTAGAGGTAAGCATCAGACTAAAGAAGTGGTGATTTTTCCTTACGGAGAAGGATATTTAGCGGATACGCCAGGTTTTTCTTCATTGGAATTACAATGCTTTAAAGAAGATTTGGCGAGATGCTTTCCATCATTTTCTCATTATGTTAATGAATGTTATTTTACCGATTGTTTGCATCAAAATGAAAAGAACTGCAAAGTTAAAGAACATTTGCAAAGCGGAAAGATCTCAAAAGAACATTATCAAAATTACTTAACTTTACTTAAAGATTTACCATATAGAAAGGATCGTTATTAATGAAAAGAAATATCGCTGTTGCTCCTTCAATTTTAGCGGCTGATTTCTGGAACTTAGAACAAGAAATCACCCGTGTCGCAGAGACTGAAGCTACTTATTTACATTTTGATGTAATGGATGGTCACTTTGTTAACAACATCAGTTTTGGTGTTCCGGTTTTGAAAGCCATCGCCAAGAAACATCATTTGATTAATGATGTTCATTTGATGATTGAAAACGTCGCCCGATATTTAGATGCTTTTATGGACGCAGGAGCCGATATCATCACTTTTCATCTTGAGGCGGTTAATGAAGACGAGATTGAAAAATTAATTTTAAGAATTCACGAACGAGGATTAAAAGCAGGAATTTCATTGAAGCCCAAAACCGCTGTAAAAGAGATTTTACCATATTTAAATCAAATTGATTTGGTCCTTGTAATGTCGGTTGAACCGGGTTTTGGAGGTCAAAGTTTCATTGAAGAATCTTTGAATAAAATAAGTGAGTTAAGAGAATTCATCGATAATCACAACTTATCGTGTTTAATAGAAGTTGATGGTGGAATCAACGATATGACGGCTCCAAGGTGCATTCAACGCGGCGCAGATATATTAGTCAGCGGTTCGTACATCTTCGGTGCTAACAATATAAAAGAAAGCGTTAAAAAATTAATCAAATGAAAAGAGTAATTATTGTAACTGCTTTTTCAAGCGAGCGATTAATTGATCAATATCGTGACTTTCCTTTTATCGCGGTTGAAGGCGGTGTTGAAAAATTAACTAAAAAAGGTATTGTTCCTTTTAAAGTAATCGGGGATTTTGATAGTTATGATCTTTTGAACGTTTATCAAGTTGTAAAAAAAGATCGAGTTACGATATTGCCTTCAAATAAAGATTATTCAGATTCGGAGATGGCCATAACTTTAGCGCAAAAGTTAAATTTTGACGAAGTGATAATCCTTAATGATTTTAAGGGTCGTTTTGACCATATTTATAGCCTTGTATTGTGCTTAAAAAAATATTATCCGCTTAAAATTTTTCTTGAAGATGATCACAATCGTCTTCGTTATTGGCCTAATGGCGAATATCGATTAAAAAAGGAAAATTATCGTTATTTTGGAATTTTTGCTTTTCCAAAAGCTAACATCACTTTATCTAGTGTCGCGTATCCTTTAAAAGAACGAGAAATAAATTTTGACGAAACCTTGGTCTTATCAAATGAAATCAAAGGAGAGTGGGCTTCTATAATTGTAGAAAGCGGCGGAGTCCTTTTGATAGAAAGCAGAGATTAACTATGGTTATTTTATTTAATGGTATTGTAACTTGTCTAATTTTAGTTTCGATGATGCTTATTGGAATTCTTAATTATCGTCAAACGGAAAAGAAAAATTTTAATTTTTTGAGATGTTTTCCTTTTGAATTACAAAACAATCCAGGATTTCATTTTAATTTTGTTTATCGAATGGTAATGGCGCTTTTTTCCGGAAGTGTAGTCTTATTTGCTTTTAACGTGTTTGTTTTTCCGCTTGTGATTAAACAAGCTTATGTGGAAGCAGTGCTTATCGTTTTGACTGTGCTTTTTTGGATGGCAACTTTTATGGTCGATTTTCGCCAATATCGTTTGCATTTTATCGCCAGCAGTTGCTATATGGTGTTACAATTGTTTGATTTTCTTTTTTTAGGATACTATGTCCTTATTGATCCATATCATATTTTTGATATTTCATTGGCGGTTGTATCTTTTGCTATCGGGGGCTTTTTACTGATTATTCTTATCGTTCCTTTGTTGAGTGAATGGTGGAAGCTTGAAAGAAACAAAGAAGGAGATACAGAAACACTGAACAGAAAAAAATATAATCTTTATGCGATAAGCGAATGGATATATTTTATTTTTACGGAAATATTTATTGTGATTTTGACGATTTATAGTTTGGTATAAAAAAAGTTAGCCGATCGCTAACTTTTTAAATTACTTAATTATTGAGCCTTTTGTGTTTTGTTTAGGGTCTTAATCGCGCGGGCAGACATTCTAACTGTCATGACGCGGCCGTCAACTTCGACTTTAACGCGCTGTAAGTTAACATTCCATCTCCGGCGGGTCGCGATTAAGGAGTGGGAGCGCTTATTGCCACTAAGTGGTCCTTTTCCAGTAACTGGACAAACTCTTGACATTCTTCATACCTCCTTAAAATTTGATACGTCAGTTTCGCATACTTTGATAGTTTATCATTAAATATTTTATTATGCAAATCTTTTCAATTAACTTTTCTAAATAATCGCCAAAAAATTGATTTATTGAAAAAGATGATTAAATAAATGCTTTTTAAAGTTATAGAAATTTTATAATTAAATTGACAAATGACATATAATACTAATAAAATAAATTTGCGTGTAAGCTTTTAATAAGAATTTATGCTTTTAAAAGACCATGCTTTCAACTCAATACGTTTTTAAGAGTGGGAAAACCCGCTCTTTGTTTTTTAGGAGGATATAGATTGAACGAATTCTTAGAAAAAATAAAAAGAGAAATCGAGCCTTTAATCGAGCAAGAGAACTTAAAGCTTGATTATCTTAATTATGTAAAAAGAGGCAAAGATTTTTACTTGGAAGTATATGTTGAAAGCGATGATCGGACGGTTGATTTTGATGAAATTGTAAAAATCAGTGGGATTATTTCTTCTAAACTGGATGAGATCGATTTAATTAAAGATAGTTATTATCTTGATGTTTCCACTTCGGGAGCTGAAAAAGAAATTAAAGATCTAAGCAAATTACCACAATATCTAAACCGGTATATGCGGTTTAAACTTCAAAATCCGGTTGCAGGACAAAATCTTTTAGAAGGTGTTTTGGTGGCTATCGACGATGAGCGATTGACCATCGAATATAAAGTTAAAGCACGAACTAAAAAAGCAGTAATTGAATTAAAGAACATTTTAAAAGCTAATTTGGCTGTAAAACTATAGGAGGAAAAAATAAAATGTTAGATGTCAAAGGATTCCTTAGCGCTATTTCTTCTTTAGAAGATGCCGGAATTCCAAAAGAGGTGACTCTCAACGCTTTAAAAGAGTCGTTTGAAAGTATCATTAAAAAGAAAAATTACGAAGATTCAGTGGTAAAAGTCGACATTTTACCGGAAGAAGGTCGCATCGATATCTTTAATATCAAAAAGGTTGTTGAAGATGTCGAAGACGATAATCTTGAAATTTCTTTAGAAGATGCTTTGCTTGTCGATCCAAATACTAAGGTCGGTGAAGAAGTTGCTCTTAGAATCGAAGTCGATTCTTTTTCTAAAGCCGATGCGATCAAATTCCAATCGATTTTTAAGCAAAAGATTAAAGAAGCCGAAAAAGCACAAACTTATGCTCAATTTATCGATAAAAAAGGTGAATTAATCACCGGGTATGTTGAAAAAATAGAGCAACGCTATACGATTTTGTCGATTAATAACAAGACTTCTGTCAGTTTAGCCGACAATCATAAAATCGGTGATGAAACTTTCACGATCGGACAACCGGTACGACTTTATTTAGCGGAAGTTAATTCATCATCTTCCGGACCGCATCTATTTGTTTCGCGCTCGGACCCGGGATTTTTAAGAAGATTATTTGAAGAAGAAATTCATGATATATACGATGGAACTGTCGTCATTAAAGATATCGCTCGTGAAGCCGGCGAAAGAAGTAAAGTTTCGGTATATAGCAACGATCCCAATGTTGATCCGATCGGTTCTTGTATTGGACAAGGCGGTACAAAGATACAGAAGATTTGTTCACAGCTCAATCATGAAAAGATCGATATCGTTGCTTACCATCATCATCCGGGACTTTTTATTGCGGAAGCATTAAAACCTGCTCAAGTGATCGGTGTTGAAATCAATGAAAAAGAGCACAGCGCAGTTGCAGTCGTCAATAACGGCGAATTGCGAGTTGCAATCGGTAAAAAAGGTGTTAATGCACGCTTGACCGTCAAACTTACCGGATGGAAAGTTGACATCAAAGAATTAGATGATGCATTAGCTTCAAATATCCATTATAAAACTATCGACAATATGGAAACTGAAGAAAAAATTATGATTTTTGATGAGCAACTGAAAGCTAAAGAGCAAAAAATTGAAGTGATTGAAGAAAAAGAACAAGTTCAAGGGGCAGAAAATGAAGAAGCAGTCGCTCCTGAAGTTGAAGATTTCGCGGTGGTTGAAGAAGAACAAGAATCGGAAGAAGAAACGCCAAGTGAAAAGATTGAACAACAAAATGAAGAAGAAAAACCATTTGTTTTAAAACCGGTACAACCTTCATTCTCTCTTGCTGATTTTGAAAAGGAGATTGAAGAAGAAAAGAAACGTAAAAATTCGCAAACTCCTAGAAATTTCAAGAAAAACACCAAAAAAGAAGAACCTGTGGAAGAAAAACCTGAAGAAGTCGTCAAAAAAGTCGATCCAAGCAAATATATGGACATTTACACTGAAGACGAATTGAAGGCCATGGAAGAAGAAGAGGAAGAAGAATCCTTATATGAAGACGAAGAAATCGATTACGATGAATTCGCAGATTTCTATGAAGACGATAAAGTGACAAACAGAAAGAGGTGATTGATCGATGAAAAAAATCCCACTCCGAAAATGTGTGGCGACGCAAGAACAATTACCGAAAAGTGAATTGATTCGCATCGTTAAAAACAACGAGGGTCAAGTCTTTATCGATCCGACCTCTAAAGCCAATGGTCGCGGTGCTTACTTAAAAAAAAGTTTAGAGGCAATTGAATTAGCACAAAAACGAAAAGCGTTAGACCGGGCTTTAGGCGTTAAAATTGATGATGAGTTATACGAGAGGTTAAAACTTTATGTTAACTCAAGCAAAAATTGACGCTTTAATCGGTTTTGCGATTAAAGCCCGACGCATTGCTTTAGGAGAAACTATTCTGATTAAAGCTCGCGAAGGAAAATGTCGTTTAGTCCTCTTGGCTAATGATGCATCGGAAGGTACACAAAAAAAATTCTTAGACAAATTAGGGTATTATCAATGTTCAACGCTTACGTACGGAACTAAAGAATCTCTGGGAAACTTGCTTAATAAAGAGGCGGTTTCGGCACTTGCGATCTTGGATAACAACATCGCTAAACAAATTGAAAAAATTGCAAAGGTGGGTGATTAAAAATGGCAAAAAAGAACAATTATGGTAACAAAAAAAATCAAGGCAATCAACAACGTGTCTCCAATTTGCCACACTACAACAACAATAAGAAGAACAAGGCTCCTTCAAACGTAATTACAGGAGGTGTTTTTCATTACTCCGGTATGATGACCGTGAGCGAATTAGCAAAAGAGTTGGGACTCAATGCGACTGATATCATCAAGTATCTCTTTATGGAAAGAAAATTGATGACGAATCTCAACACTACCCTCGATGATGAACTGATCGGAGAGGTTTGCTTGAATTGGAATTTTGACTTTAAAAAAGAAAAAATCGTCGATTTCGAAAACTTTGAAGAGTTGGAAATTGTCGACGATGCTAATGATCTTGTCGAAAGACCGCCGATTGTCGTAATCATGGGACATGTCGATCATGGTAAAACAACTTTGATCGATACCATCAGGGATTCGCATATCGCCGAAGGTGAAGTGGGTTTAATCACGCAACAAATCGGGGCGTATCAAAAAGACGTCAATGGTAAAAAAATCACATTCTTAGATACTCCAGGACACGAAGCCTTTACGGCTATGCGCGCTAGAGGAGCTTCGATTACCGATATCGCGATCATCGTGGTTGCCGCAGACGATGGAGTCATGCCTCAAACTAAAGAGGCAATCGATCATGCTCGGGCGGCCGGTGTCAAAATCATCGTTTGTATCAACAAGATCGATAAACCGACTGCAGATGTCGAAAGAGTGAAGGCCGAATTGGCTCAAGAAAATATCATCTCCGAAGAGTGGGGTGGCGATATCATTTTCAAGGAAATTTCCGCCAAGAAAAAGATCGGAATCGACGACCTTTTGGAAACGATTCTTTTAGTAAGCGAAATCGAGGAATACAAGGCTAATCCTAAACGTTACGCTTTAGGCACAGTCATCGAAGCTTCGCTTGATCGTAACGAAGGACCTAAAGCGACGGTTTTAGTGCAAAACGGAACTTTGAATGTCGGAGATTCGGTGGTGGTAGGCACTGCTTTCTGTAAAGTTCGAAAGATGGTCAACGAATACAAAAAATCGCTTAAAAGTGCCGGACCTTCGACACCAGTTGTCATTACCGGACTTGATGAAGTGCCGATTGCCGGCGATCGTTTCATGGCTTATAGCAATGAAAAAATCGCACGTGAAGTGGCTGAAAAGCGTAAACTTAAGGCTCGTAGTCAATCGATGAAAAATTCAGCGGCTCTATCGCTTGAAGATCTTTACAGTCAAATTCACGAAGGGGAAATTTCAAAGATTAACATTGTTCTTCGCGCTGACTTACAGGGTTCGGTAGAAGCGGTAAAATCAGCCTTAGAAAAAATTTCAATCGAAGGTGTAAAAATAAATATCATAAGAGCGACGGCCGGTGCCATCACCGAAAGCGATGTTTTACTTGCGTCGGCATCGCAAGCTATCATCTATGGTTTTAATGTACGACCGGATGCTAAAGTCAGAGCTAAAGCTCAAGAAGAAAAGGTTGAGATTCGTTTGCATAGTATCATCTACGCCTTGATAGAAGAAATCGAAGCGGCGATGAAAGGTAAACTGAAACCAATCGAAAAAGAGGTCGTTTTAGGACAAGCTGAAGTGAGAAATCTTATCAAAATTTCAAAAGTTGGTGTAATTGCCGGATCCTATGTAACTGAAGGAATCATCAAACGCGATTGCCTTGTACGACTAATAAGAGATGGTGTTGTCATCTACACCGGTAAACTAGGAAGCCTTCGTCGCTTTAAGGATGATGTAAGTAAAGTTAACCAAGGCTTTGAGTGTGGTTTAACGATCGCCGATTACAATGATTTAAAAGAAGGAGACATTGTTGAAGCGTATGAATTACAAGAGGTGAAAGCTGATGGCCAATAAACATCAAAGAGTTGCCAGCTTAATTCAGAAAAACATTTCAGATATCATTCTTTTTGAAATGAAGAGTCCGTTGATGAAATTAGTATCCGTTAATTATTGTACGGTCACTAACGATTATTCGTACGCCAAAATTTATGTTTCTCATCTTAAAGAATCCGAGACGGATAAAGTGGTGGAAGTTTTGAATAAAAGCAAAGGTTTAATCAGATCCTTGCTCAGTAAAAAAATGGATATTTATAAAGTCCCGGAACTTCAATTCTATAAAGATGATACTTATGAAAAAGGTCAAAGAATTGAAGCGATAATCGCAGATATAAATAAAAAATAAATAATTATAAAAAAAATAGCGATCCATGTGATCGCTATTTTTATGGATTTTTATTCGCTTCTTAAGGCGATTACCGGATCTCTTTTGGCAGCTACTCGAGCTGGGAATAAACCAGAGACGATGGTAAGAAGCACTGAAATAACAATCAGTCCTAATCCGTGAAGAGGATTTAAAGCCGCTAAAGAGTCGATTTCAACTAAACTGTATAATAGAGAATTTATCGGGAACGACAAGAGTAATGTTGCTCCAACACCGATTACCCCGGCTAATAAACCGATGATGAAGGTCTCGGCATTGAAAACGCGCGAAATATCTTTTTTGCGAGCACCGATACTTCTTAAAATACCGATCTCTTTAGTCCGTTCTAGAACTGAAATGTAAGTGATGATTCCAATCATAATGCTTGAAACAATGAGAGAAATTGAAGTAAAAGCGATAAGTACATAAGATATCGAATTAATCATCGTGTTGATGGAACCGATGAAAATATCCATGATATCGGAATAGTAAATTTTTTTAACTTCATCGGTTTGCGCTTCGTTGAAAGCATCAAGATAGGCTTTGATTTCTGCTTTATCATTGAATGACCGCGGATATATTGAAACTGAATCGGGTGTGGAAACATTGCCCAATAATGTCAGATTATTTTGATATTGTTCTTCAATACTCACGCTCGTCCCTTGCGCATTGGGATATTCTTCAAATTTTGCCCCGGAGAAAATATCGATAGTAGGATTAGCGATTTGATCTTTGACTATTTGTGAATTACGTTGGGTCTCAATCAGTTCTTTAATTAGATCTTTATGGTAACCGAGAGTCGAATTCAAGGCTCCAGAAGTGGTGTCTTCTTTGAGTCTCACGATTCCTACAATCTTCAGTTCTTTACCGGAATTAAAGGTATTTTGATCAATCATCGTCACCCCATCCATCATTTGCATATCTTTGCTTTGATAGTGGTTATCACCTATTTTAGCGTATAAATTATCGTTATCAATTAGACGATAGACACCGTTCTTTTTAATATCTTCAAAAGTAAATTTTTGAGTGCGCTCTTCAGGAGCTTTTTGGAATTCTTCGGCTCCGATTAAGCCTAATTGGTATAGAGTAACGTCGCTTATTTGATTGTATCGATCGACGATCAAGACTAATTCATCGGATTTTGTCGGCAGATGACCACCGGTATCGGCATCTAAAATATCATATTGATCTTCGAGAAGTTCACTGCTATCGATAACTTGCCCCCAAACATCACCATAAAGCGATGAGAAAGTCGAAATAAAAGTATTTGAGGAACTTTGTAAACCCAAAGAAGTCTCCATTTTCAAACATAGTTCACGGCCCATATAATCGACCTTTTTATAAATGTTTAAAGGGAAATTATAAGTATAATCGATAGAATAATAAAGCTTAGGATCAATTTTATTTATTACATTTTCAATGTATTCATTGGTCAATTCATTTTGTTTGGTCAGCAATTCAGTTTGAGTCGAGACGCTATTGACATAGATTTCTTTGGCGGTGGGGAATTTCTCGCGATGATTTCCTTCTTGAAGTTGTTTTCTTATCGCGTCGAAATCGATGGTCGCTTTGGAAATGGTTATCGGGTAAGCTGAAAGAGTGTCGGCTTGCAACTTATCGACATATCCTTGAAATCCGGAAGATAAAGCCAAAATTAAAGCGATACCGATAATACCGATAGAACCGGCAAAAGCGGTAAGAATGGTCCTGGCTTTTTTAGTTAATAAATTTTTAAAAGAGAGCGATAAAGCCGTAAGAAATGACATTGAAGTTTTGTTTTTAACTTTGATTTCTTTATCTGGTTTCTGATTGCTTTTTTCAAAGAAATGCTTTGCTTGCTCTTTCAATTCCTCTTCAGTCAAAGGGCGAGTGTCATCGGTAATATTTCCATCTAAGAAACGAATGATTCTTGAGGAATATTGTTCAGCCAAAGAAGGATTGTGAGTAACCATAATCACTAATTTTTCTTTGCTGATTTCTTTTAAAATCTTCATGACTTGATGACTGGTTTCGGTATCTAGAGCACCGGTTGGTTCATCTGCCAAAATAATTTCAGGATTGTTGACGATGGCTCTTGCAATAGCGACACGTTGCATTTGACCACCGCTCATTTGATTCGGCTTTTTTCGATATAGACCTTTAAGCCCGACTTTGTCAAGCGCTTCTTTAGCGCGACGCCGACGTTCTTTTTTGGAAATGCCAGATAGTGTTAACGCCATTTCGACATTGCTTAAAACAGTTTGATGAGATTTTAAATTGTAATTTTGAAATACAAATCCGATCGATTGGTTACGATAAGTATCCCAAGAGGAATCTTTATATTCTTTGGTGGAAATACCATTGATAAATAGATCGCCTTCAGTGTATTTGTCAAGCCCACCGATAATGTTTAAAAGGGTGGTTTTACCACATCCTGAAGGTCCAAGAATAGACACAAATTCACTATCTCTAAACTGCATGCTGATATTGTTTAAGGCAACTACTTTGGTATCACCGGTTTCATAAACTTTAGTGATATTTTTAAGTTTTAACATAAATCCTCCTTTCTTAGATGACAGAGCATCCATTTAATATTTTTTTAAGAACGTAAGCGACTCCATCTTCATCGTTAGTAAATTCACTAACTACATCTGCTTTGAGTTTTATATCGTCTTCGGCATTTTTCATGGCAATTCCGATTCCAAAATGTTCGATCATCTCTAAATCGTTTGAAGCATCACCGATAGTGATGACTTGTTGTTTTGGAATATTATAGTATGTCGCAATTTTTTGTAAAGCATTAGCTTTATTTGTCGATTCAAAGTAAATTTCCGAGAAACAATTCCAATCTCCAGACCAAAAGCGACATTTCAATCCCTGATGTGATTCGATGGCTTTTTGAATAATATCGTTATATTTTAAATCGACTGTTTGAATAATCATCGTCATCGGATCTTGATTTAAGGTTTCTTCAATTTCACCATAGATTACGTTCATTCCGTCATGAATAAAAAAGTCATTAAGGAATTCATCTTCTTGAATCAACCAAATTTCATGATTGGTCTCACACATCACATTGACGATTTTATCGCGTCCGATATCTTTTATGATCTCTTTAATAATATGACGAGGAAAGCTTAAGGCGTAACTGGAAAATTTGGGATCTTGAGAATGAATATAAGCACCATTATAACAAATTACGGGAGTATTTAAATCCAACATTTCATAATATTTTTTGATAGCTCTAAAAGGACGTCCGGAAGCGATGACGATTATGTGTCCTTGACGTTGAAGATCTTTTATAGTTTCGATAGTGTGCGCGGATATGGTTTTATCGCTTTTCAATAAAGTACCATCCATATCGATTGCAATAAGATATTGATTCATTGAATCCTCCGTATCATAAAACTGTATGACTATTTGTAGAATAATAATGGTGATAGAGATGTTTTATCGCATTTTAATCTTTTGTTTAGGATTGTTTTCAGTAGTGATGGGAATCACATTTTGTGTCATCTATTGCGGTTTGTTTAACCTCGGTTTTGATTTGAATATGTATTTCACTTTCATATTCTATCATTTTGAACCCTATTTAATACCGATAGGAATCATTCTTCTGATTTTTTCTTTAGGGTTTGATAATCTTTGGTCAAGTTTTATAAAACGCCGTAAAGACCGATGGCACGCTTGACATCGTTTAAAGTTTTCGAAGATAGTTCCCTTGCCTTAATGGCACCGAATTTAAGCACTTTATCGATGAGATCGCTATTGATGATTTCGTAATAGCGTTTTTGAAATGCTCCTAAAATATCGACGGTAACATCCGCGACGGCTTTTTTGAAGGTGCCATAATTAGCACCGACAAATTCTTTCTCGGCTTCTTCAATGGAAATTTCTTTTAAAGAAGCGTAGATCGTCAAAAGGTTAGAAATACCGGGCTTGTTTTCTCGATCAAAGTTTACTTCACAACCGGTATCTGTTTTAGCTTGCATGATTTTTTTACGAATGACCGCTAAATCGTCCTTTAAGAAAATGTCGCCTTTAGGATCGGATTTGGACATTTTTTTAGTAGGATCGCTCAAGGACATAATTCGAGCGCCGACTTTAGAAATCACCGGTTCAGGTTTGACTAATATTTCACCATAAATGTGATTGAAACGTTCGACGATATCGCGAGTTAACTCGACATGTTGCTTTTGATCTTCGCCAACCGGAATCTTTTTGGCTTGATATAAGACGATATCGCTAGCCATCAAAACTGGATAAGTGAATAAACCAAGACCGATGTTTTTTTCGTTCAACGACCGCGATTTATCTTTAAATTGCGTCATTCTCGATAATTCGCCCATATGAACATAATTTCCTAAAATGGTCGCTAGTTCAGCGTGAGCGGGAACCTGCGATTGCAAAAAAATCGTGCATTTTTCAGGGTCTAACCCGGCAGCAAGATAAAAGGCACAAATATCGCGAGTATTAGTGTATAAAACTTGAGGATCAATCGGCAAGGTTAAAGCGTGATAATCGGCGATAAAAATCAAAACATCGTTATCTTCTTGATACTTCGGAAAGTTCTTTAAAGCTCCGATATAGTTGCCTAATGTTAACTGTCCCGTAGGTTTAATAGCACTTAAAACTTTATCCATAAATGTAATCCTTTCATCATGCTTAGTATTTTAAAATAATTGATATGTATTTTCAATAAATCAATGTACTTTATAAGATGAATTTATCAATTAATTTATTTTCTTCTAGATGTTAACACATCTAGTATTTTACAATATAGGTAGAGGTTGATATTAAATGCTTAAGATTTTTATTTCTCCATCATGCTCATCGTGTCGTAAAGTCAAACAATGGTTAGACGAACAAAAAATCAGTTATCAAGAACGCAATATATTTTCAAGTGCCTTGAACGAGAAAGAGTTAAAAGATATTTTATATAAATCTGAAAATGGCACTGAAGATATCATTTCGACAAGAAGTAAAGTTTGTCGTGAAAAAAATATCGATTTTGATGAAATGACTATTTCTGAATTAATCGAATTTATTAAATCAAACCCCTCAATATTAAAACGCCCGATCATCGTTGATGATAGGCGCATTCAAGTTGGATATGATGAAGAAGAAATCCGTAGCTTTATTCCAGAAGCAAGGCGGATTGCAAAAATCAATTGTTCTAGAGAAAATTGTCCGACCTACGATGTGTGTGAACATCGTAAAATCAGCGAAGAATAATTATTTTTTCAAAGCATCGATCGCACGAGCTTGCTTAGAAACACGATTAAAAGTAAATTCTTTAATTCCGATTTCATTAAGCAATTCTTTAATTAATTCTTCGGCGCCGGCCATCGAGGTATGTTCCATTTCTAGTTCATAATCGACTTGGTTCGAATAAGCATTGCGATCTAGTGAGAGAAGACCATCTTTGTAATTCAATTCGATTCTTTCGGTTTGTAATGAAGCGATGATTTTTAATTGATCGACAGCGATTCCTAAAATTTCAAGGAAGTTTTTAATCGGTCCTTCAGGAAATACACCTCGTTTATCAAGAGCGTCGTATTCTCTCCATGAAATCGTTTGATTTTTTTCAAGTAGTCCTTCACTCAACGGAGTTTTTAACGTTAAATTAAATTCTTCATTTTCGCGAATCCGTAAGGCGATGCCGTTCTTCTTTAAAATGCGTGATTCACTGTCGATGTAGAAATTGGTTTGCCGTACACGACGATAACGTTCGAGATGCAAATGGTTGATAACTTTTTCGTAATCCTCTTCCGAAAGTAAAACTTTTGCTTCAATCTCAATATTAGAACTCATAATGATTCTCCTTGTTTTTATTTATAATTTATCCGCTACTATGATACAATATTTATGCTAATTTTGCTAGAAGGAGATTGCGTATGCGATATTTTATCTTTAGTAAAAACGATAAGCGTTCATCGGAAACAAAAAAAATTTTGAATGATAATCTTTTAAAATTGGAATTTGAAGAAGATGAAAACAATCCCGAAGTTGTATTTACTATCGGTGGCGATGGGACGATTTTAAGAGCAATTCATAAATATATTAATAAATTGGAACAAGTATCTTTTGTTGGCATTCATAGTGGAAAGCTCGGCTTCTATTGCGACTATACAATCGACGAAATCGATGCTCTGGTCGATGATTTAAAACGACAAGATTATAAAATCGAAAAGATCCATTTGCTTCAAGCACAAGTGGAAAATGAGATTTATTACGGACTTAACGAAATTCGAATTGAAAGTCCTTTTACAACATTTAGATGCCTTATTAAAATCGATAATCAAAACTTTGAACATTTTAGAGGCAATGGATTAAACTTTGCTACGACCTTCGGTTCAACGGCTTACAATCGATCATTGGGTGGTCCGGTCATTGAAAATAACCTTGAATGCATCGTGATGCAAGAAGTCGCGGGAATTAATCATAATATCTATCATTCGCTTAATTCACCTTTAGTGCTCGAAAAATCGCATCAAATTACACTAGAAGGTTCTTTCAAAAGAGCGGTTATCGGTTTTGATCATCGCTATCATGAATTAGATGATAGCGTCAATTCGATGACGATTTCATTAAGTGAACGATGTGTTCAGTTTATTAGGATACGCCAAGTTGCTTATTTTGAAAGACTTAAGCGTTCATTTATTACGGATTAGGAGAAATTTATGGAAATTTACTATTATATTTTTGGTGTCTTATTAACGGCAATCATCCTCGGTTGTTGTATCTTTTTGGTAATCAGAAGCAAAAAGAAAACGGAAGTTAAAGAGCAAGCTAATCTTTATGTAGAATTTCTGAAACTACTTGGTGGTCAAGATAATATCGTCGAAGTTGAAGCCAAAGGTTCTAGGTTGAATCTGGTGTTGAAAGATTACTCGTTAATGGATGAAAAAAAATTAAAGGAACTCGGAGTCTCTTCAATCATTAAAATGACCAAAAAAGTGACATTAGTTGTCGGAAATATGGCTGAAGAACTCGCTTGTAAATTGAAAACAAAATAAAAATTTCATCGTGAGATGAAATTTTTTAATTTTGGGGAGTCGTTTGATACATCGGTCCGGCTGGAGTGACACTGTTGATATAAGTTGGTGGATAATATGTATTGTTTACCGGATAAGGGTAAGGTGGATATGGCTGATAATAAATCGGTTGTTGATATGGATATGGTTGAGGACCACCATAGTAATTTCCGCCACCTTTAGGTGGAGCAAATAAACCGCCGATTAAAAGACCACCGACAAAAGGCAATAAAATTCCTCCGACTCGATTAGTTGAATTCTCGGTAGTAGTCATCGGATATGTAGAACGATAGAAATAATTATTCATTTCTTCGCTTGACCATGGATAACGATAGAAATTCTGGGTCATATAAAAACCTCCTAGACTTAGTCTATGAGGTTTTTTAGGCGTTTTTTAGGCGAATACCTATTTTAAGTAAATCTTCTTTAAGTTCTTCAAGCGGAAGGCCGACAACATTGGTGTAACTACCTTCAATTTTGGCAATTAAGTTAAATCCGTCTTGAATTCCGTAAGCGCCGGCTTTATCAAGAGGAGATCCGGTAGCGACATATTCATCAATTAAAGATTGAGATAATGAGTTGAAATAAACATCGGTTACGACCTTTTTAGTAATCTGTATTTTAGACTCTTCACACAAGATCGTATAGTAAGTAATTACTTGATGCTTTCGTGATGATAAAGTATTTAAAATTCTTTTAGCATCCTCATTGTCCTTGGGTTTTCCAATCGCTTGATTATCAAGTATCACGATAGTATCGGCGGCAATGATTAAATCGTGAGGATGGTTATGAGCAATTTTTTGCGCCTTTAAAAGCGATAACTTATCTAAAGGTAAACCATTTTCATCGATCAAAGAGGGAATCACTTCAAATTCATCGATTAATTCCTTTAATAATTGATACCTTCGCGGCGATTTAGAGGCTAAGATAATCATTTTGTTGCCTCGACGCGATTCATGATAATGGGGATAATCATCGGATGCCGTCTGGTGTGAATATAAAGGTAACGAAGAAGCGTATTTCTGATCGTGTTTTTTATTTCTCCGAAAGTGACTTTATTTGTTTCCATCAATTGATTCAATTCGCGTTCGACTTCTTCTCCGGCGTGTTTTAACAATGTGGCGGAACTGCTGTCCAAAGACAAAAAACCTTTTGAAATTACTTGAGGTTTTTTCACTATTGAATTGTTCCTAGAATCGATTGAAACAAAGATAGCGACCATACCGTCATTCGATAGAACATTCCTATCGCGAATCACTGCGGTGGAAAGACCGGTGATATCTTTTCCATCGATATAAATATCGTCGGTTTGAATACGTCGTCCTTCAGTTATTTGATGATTTTTTAAGAGCAAGGTATCACCATTAGCTAAAACAAAGGTATGATCTTTCGGTATACCTAATGTTTGCGCTAATTCGGCGTGAAGACGCAACATACGGTATTCACCATGTGCCGGCATGAAATAATGCGGTTTAAATAACTTAATCATCAAGCGCAATTCTTGCTTAGAAGGGTGACCGGAAGCATGCAAATTCGAAAAAATCGAATTGGTTAAGACATTGGCACCAATTCTAGTCAATTGATTTACGACACGATTGATAGAGGCCGTATTGCCCGGGATCGGTGAAGAGGAGAAGACGACAGTATCGCCCGGCATTATTTTGATAAAGTTATGTTCGCCATTAGCAATCCGCGATAAAGCCGCCATCGATTCACCTTGGGAACCGGTACAAAGAATTACCAGTTCTTCATTTTTGATATTTTTAATTTGATCTGGTGAGACGATAGCGCTATCGGGAATGTGGATATAACCATAATGTCGGGCCATCGTTATGGTTGATTCCATCGATCTTCCTAAAATGATTATTTTACGCTTGTAAGTAACACATGCTTCGACGATTTGTTGAATGCGGGAAATATTGCTGGAGAAAGTTGAAATTACCAATCTTCCCGTAGCTTTGGCAAATATTTCATTAATCGAGTTAATTACCGATTTTTCTGATTGAGTATAGCCTTCTTTTTCGGCGTTAGTGGAATCGGAAAGCAATAAATCGACTCCTTCTTCTCCAAGACGCGCAATTTTCGATAAAGAAATATCGGCGCCGATTGGAGTCAAATCGATTTTAAAATCACCGGTGGTAACGATTCGACCTTGCGAGGTGTCAACACAAATGCCATAGGAATCGGGAATGGAGTGAGTCACATGGAAAAATTGAACTTTGAATGTTCCCACTTCAATATTCGAGGATTCGTCATATTCAACGATCGTCACTCTTTCTTTTATATTATTTTCTTGCAGTTTATGTCTAATCATCGCTGCCGCTAACTTTGGAGCGTAGATAATAGGAACGTAGACCGTTTGAATTAAGAAAGGAATACCACCAATATGATCTTCGTGTCCATGAGTAATAAATAAGGCTTTGATTTTACTTCTGACATTTTTTAAATGAGTATAATCAGGAATCACATAGTTGACGCCAAGAATATTTTCTTCGGGAAACATAACTCCAGCGTCGATAATGATTAGATTATTTTCATCTTCAATACAATAAGTGTTTTTTCCGACTTCACCTAAACCACCTAAAGCATAAATCAAAACAGACTTAGAGGTGTTTTGCGAATCTTGTTTATCCATATTAAGTCATCTCCATAAACTTTCATCAATATTGTTATAGCTCTAAAATCGATTGCTATTATAAAACGAAATAAATAAATTGTAAAGCAAAATAATGATTACTTCTTGTTAAAATATTTCATAGATTAAGAGATAGTAAAATTTAATTATTATTATTTTACGCATAATTAAAAAAATTAGACGTCTTAAATTAATACCGCGTTGCCTTTGCGTTTAAAGCGATCGTTACGATCGATTCGATCGTAATACAAAATTCCATCCAAATGATCGATCTCGTGCTGTAAGACGATCGCATCATATCCTTTAGCGTCGATTTCGATTTGCTTATCTTGAAGTAAATCGTAAGCACTCACTTTGATTTTGTAGGATCGATAGACATATCCTTTATGATCGTCAGGAACCGAAAGACATCCTTCGCCATTACTTAAGGCGACCTCTTTCAGTGAGTTTTGAATAATTTTCGGATTGACTAAACAATATTCGATTTTTTTATCATCGTAGGTATATGAAATGGCAATCATTCTTTTATTGATTCCAACTTGTGGGGCCGCAAGTCCGACACCGGAACGGATTTTGTGTTTTTCACAATATTCTTCATTTGAGGATTTCCGCAAATAATCAAGCATTTCAAGCAAAACCTTTTTCTCGTCCTCCTTCAAAGGAAGGTCACAAGGGAAAGATTTTTTTCGCAACGATTTTACTTTATCGGTAACAATTTTAAGCATCGTAATTACCTCTTCTATCTAAGTTTAAAAAATCTTGCTCCCTTTGTCAAAACAAAAACTATCCTTTCTTTTTATAAAATAAAAGAAGCGGGTTTTAGTAACCCGCTCCTTGGCATCCACAGCCACATCCGTTTGATCCTAGAAATGTTTGTCCTTGATTGCTGGAACATCCGCAACCGATGATGACTAAAAGTATGAAGAGAACAAGGATGATGGCAAAGACTCCACCCCAGCCGTTACTAGAACCGGAAGAAGGATACGCATATCCGCCTTGTGGATAACCGTAATTTTGACCGTAATAGTACATAGAGCACCTCCTAACTAGTCTATTGTATGAGAATTATTTTTAAATGTCTCAAAATTTACAAATTTGATATTTTTCTACAGGGTTAGTTTACTTTTAACTAACATATCATATTCTATAAAGGTGATTGAAATGAATAAATTTGAAGAATTTAAAGCATTCGCCCATACAAAACCCTTTTTAAAGGAACGTGTAAGTCGCCATGAAACAACATGGCAAGAGTTATACGAAAGATACGATATTTATGGAGAAGATGATGAAGTTTTTAAAGAAAAACCACCTGAGGATACCTCTTCTAAGAAGGAAGAAAAAGACACTAAAGACGGTGGTTTAGGTTCTCTTTTTGACGTCATCGCTTCATTTGATGCCGATAAGATCAGCGAAGGGTTGAATGGTATGAAAAAAATTCTCAATGTACTAGCGGAAGTCACCGCTTCTGATGAGCCAAGCGTGATGTCTAAAAGAAAAATGACACGGCCGTATTCGAGGGATGATGATTAATGAGAAGTGAGATTATAATGGCATTGGATAAAGATGTTGATTATTATGTTTTCATGAGAGAAAACCCCAAGTGGTATCGGATCTTAAGCCGCGATCCAACTCAGTTAAAAGCTTTTTTTGAAGAATACAAATTAGTTCGTAGAAAACGTGTCGTCGATCGCATCGAAGATATTTCAATGATGGTTAATTTGGCAAAAGAGTTAATGTAACAAAATCGAGGATTATGATATACTTTAAATATGCAACAAGATGATTTAGAAAATAAAATCGAAGCGATAGCGCACGAAATAAAAAACATGGATGAAAGAAAAAAACTTGTGGAACTTTCCACTAAAATGGAAAATGATCCGGAAGTGATAAAGCTTTCATTAATTTTTCAAAATGCCCAAGAAAATTATAATTTTGTTTTAAAGCATTTTAAAGAGGATAGCGAAGAAGTAAAAAAAGCCCAAAAAAGCCTTTACGAAGCTAAAAAAAATTTAGATGAACATCCGTTAGTAAGAGAGTATAACGCTTTTTATGTCGCATCCAACGAACCTTTAAGATATTTAGAACTAAATTTGATTTATAAATTAAATTCAAAAAAATTATGAAATACTTCGTAGGAAGTATTTTTAATTTGCTCAGAAAATGGTATTCGAAAGTGAAAAGGGGAATGGGAGTTCAATCAAATAATGTGGTATTGTTTTTTAGAAGTTTTTTCCTTAAATTCTTTTCAAAAAATAGTAAATATATCTTTAATAGATACATCGTTTTCAAGCTTTTTAGCATAATAACAATTATTAAGTTTTCTTACTCATTATAAAATGCTTCTTTACCATAAAAAGAAGCTATTTTAATTGTAATCTAAAAATTGAATGCTAATTCAAGTTCTTATCGATTGTTAAATCGATTTTGTTCTATAAAAATTTTTACAATTTATTTGTTGCGCCGGCAATTCTATTGATAATAAATTATTGATGTGTATTGTTATTAGGGAAATTAAATATGATAAAAAGAGGGAATATAGCAAATTTAGAAAAATTTTCTAATCAAAATATTTTTAAAATTTCTTATGTATTAAAGGTAGTAGATTATGCAACGGGAACGATTTATTATTCCGAGTTTTATTATGCTTATGTAAGTAAACAAATAATTACAATGGAAAAAATTTCGGAGCGATTAAATATATCGAATAATACTTTAAAGCAACACATAAAGAAAATTAATAGCATTATAAATGCCGTAGAAACAATTACAGATGATGATTTTATAAAAATATAATAAATTTCAAATTTATCATATTTTTGCTTATGTTACCAGCCCGATTTTATGGCTGGTAAATAGTATTTAATATTGCTTATCATAAAAGTGTCGAAAGGAGTCGGAAAATGAATCTTGAGGAATTGCAAGACTTTAAATTTTATTTATCATTAAGCTTTGTGATAGTGTTATCATCTATACTTACTATCATTACGGTGGAAATTATAAAGCTAATTCTTAAAAAGAAAAAAATAATCACCGAAGAAACAGACGCAGATAAAAAAGACCAGTTACTAATTAAAATCGGTCGATTTGTAGCGCTTCTAATTTATACCATAGTATATCTTATAAAAGAATTTCTTCTTAAGCATGATCTCATATTCAATGAAGCGTTATTTATCGGACTTCTTTCTGGAGGTGCAGTTACCTTAACAGTTGCTAAAGGATTATATACATCCTTTAGACAAAGTCAAAAAAAGAAAAAGGTGTTCGATAAATTAACTGAAGCGGAAAGTAAGTTAGAAGCTTTACAAAAAGAAGCGCTTGAAAAGCAAACGAAGATAATATTAACCAGAAAGGAGAGGAACTAACGTGAAATTATTAATGTCATCAATTATTGTACCTAAAATACAACTCCAATATATAAGGGATAGCAATAAAATTTTTAGAGTAATATCTGAAAGCATTGATCCATTATTTAAACAATTGTTATCTGATAAAAGTATTCGTGTGCAAGTATGGTTGGAACGTGAAGTTAGAAAATTATCTAATTCAAGAATAAAAAGAAGTTGGGTTCATTCATGCGATATGTCAAATAAAAGACCGACCAAGTTATTTACTAACGGAGAGTATAATTATGGTGGTGGCAATGGCTGGGGTTGGAAAGGTAATGATGTGCCATCTTATACAACAACGAATGGAATTGTACCAACTGAATTTGAGGTCACATTATCAGATATACAAAATGATTTATTAGTTATAAAGTTTCCTGTAGTTGATATATTTAGCAATATTTTAAAAAAGAAAAAAAGTGGCACATCCGCTAAAGATGGTGATTTGATTGAGGATTTAGCAATTATATCTAGAGGACGAGCCACGTACCAAATTATAAGAGCTAAATTAGTAGTTAATTATGCTGGTAAAGTCATAATGAGTGAACCAAGTAATTCGATTATGCTTGGGATTCATAGGAAAAAAGACGCTGTCTTTGATTCGAAAAACTTAGAAAGTTTTATAAAGATCGGAAGGTTCATTTAGTATAAAGAACATTGATTGTTTGTCCATTAGCTCTAATTATTACTATATTCAAGATAGTTTTAATTTTGATATTTGGCAACCTGTCTAAGCCATGGTGTGAAACGTTCTAATTCTTATACTATAAATCGGAGTTTAAATCCGATTTTTAATATTAAGAAAGGAAAATAAAAATGAAATCATTTACACTTAAAGACAAAACAAATAAAAACATTAATATTGAAACAGCGAAGTTGGATATTGAAAATTCACGTCAAGAAGATATTTCGAAGCGTACGTTATTTGCTAAGCATTTTATTAACGATGATGGAACTTACACTATGGAAGTAAGTCCATTCCCAATTCATTATTACGATACTAAAACTAAATCTTATGAAGAGATTGATAATACCCTTGAAGAATCTAATGGTAAGTTCTCAATTAAAAAAAATAAGATGAAATTATCATTTAATAAAGAAATTAGCGATGATGCTCCATTGTTTAATATCGAAAAAAAAGGACATCGTTTTCAACTTTTTTATCTTGGTAAAAAAGAGAAGGTTGGAAATAAAGTTTTAAGAAAAGTAAAAGGGAAAACTAAACGTTTTACAAAACAGATAAGTAACTTAACTTATGAAGAAATTGAACCAAAAATCGATTTAGAATATAGCGTTCAATACAATAGAATTAAAGAAAACATTATTATTAAAGAACGGCAAGAAAGCTATGAATTTTCTTTTTTAGTAAATGTAGGGACATTAACTGTCAGTTTAAAAAAAGATGATTCATGTATTGAATTAGTAGATGCACATCAAGAGGTTCAATATATAATTCCCTCACCGATCATGTTTGATCAAAATAATAATTCTTCTACCGATTTAGGATATGAAATCGAAATAAGTGAAGATGGTAATCTTATTTTCACCTTAAAAGCAGATGCTGATTGGATCAATTCTAATGAACGGGCTTTTCCCGTCGTTATTGATCCGCAAGTTGTGATAACAATTGATGATAATAATATCACAAAACATTTTCAGATAAAAAATAATGTTGCTTCAGTAGCGGGTACCAAGGGATATATAGATAATTCATCGTCATCGAATGCATATTTAATTGCTATTGATGTAAGTAGTCTCTTATCGACAAAAATATCTTATGCTGAACTGATTTTTGAAAATGCTAATACTATGCCAAATAGTGCGTCGATACAGGCAAAGTACTACAATATTAATAATGATGAAGTAAATAGTTCTTCTTTTACGATTAATACATCTAAGGAAAGCAATTTTACAAGTTTCACAGGACCAACATCAGGAAAAGCCTCACTTATTATGCCGGGAGCTTTAAATAAATGGATAAGCGAAAAAAAACAAATTGGAGCATTATTATTTAGATCGACAGGTTTATATGCTGGTTCATACACTTTTTATCCACCGACATTAAGTATTAAATATACTTTACAAATTTCAGCTCCTAGTTTTTATATCAATTTGAAAAATGATTGTATTACAGAAATCGTTACTGGCGCTGACGTCGGATTAAGATACGCTGCTAGAGAAAAAGGAGTTTTAACTACTTATGTCGATCAAACAAGTAGTAAAGTTTATCAAATTTTAAATATACAAGACAGGATTTATACGCGAAGAAATAATAACGATTTAGATAATTGGAACGAGTGGGAAAAACATAGTTTACGGGCTAAATTACAAAATGGTAATTTGTATTTAACAGATGAAGATTAATGGAGAAAATAAATAATGGACAAGGATTTTCAAGATATTGAGAGAGTTTTTTATAATGGTAATGAAGTTGAAAGAGTATTTTATAATGGTCAAGAAATAGTGAAAAACATCTATTATCGTTTTTCTAATGAAAAAAGCCGCATTGGACAAACTGAATTAAGTTATCAATGTGGGGTAGGAGAGGCAAAAGTAAATGTTTATACAGGACGCCTATCTTTAATTCATCCGGATATTAATATAGGCGCGGGTAATTTTGAAATCGGGATATCTCATATTTACAATAGTTCTTGGTCAACTAAATTTGATAATGTGATGGGAAATGGTTGGAAACTTAATTTACAGCAATATTGTTATCCATATGATGATAACGATGAAGAAAGACTTCTTGGTTATGAAAAAGGAGATTATGTTTATATAGATGCTGAAGGTTATAAACATCGTTTCGTTATATATAAAGAAAAAGATGGTGTAGCATATTATTACGATGATGCAAAAAATAATTTAATCTTAAAGAAAATATCAGAAAGCAAATTAGAGATCAGCAATCCAACAGGCTCTACATTATGCTTTAACAAAGATGGTCAATTATATTCTATTGTTTCTCCATACAATACAACTATTGTTAAACATATTGAATACAAGGATGGTAAAATAGATTCTGTATATGATAAACGTAACTCAAATCGAGTGCTTTATTTTAAGTATAATAAAGAGGATTTACTAAGTGAAATTAGTTGTGAAGAAAATTCAATTATATTAAAGACATTACATTATTTTTATGATTCAGATAATAATCTTATTAGAATCACTAAGCAAGTTAATACATCTACTAAGACGGTAGCTTTTTTTAGCTATGATTCAAATGATTTAATTCATATAATGGATGGAGAAGATAATTCGGCAATATTATTCTCATATAAAAATTTCGATGATAAATATGTAACTAATGTTAAAATCGGCACAGGTAAAAAAACATTTTCAAATTCTTCAAAAATTGATTTAAAAGAAATTAAAAATGAAACAAAGTTTGATTATGAATCGACCTCTAATACTTTAGTGACGACTGAAAAGGGAATCACATATCTTTATCAATTTAATAAACGTGGATTTACTTCAGCAATTTTTGAAAAAGATGGTCATAATTTACGTACTTTAACAAAGGAAAATGGTTGGTCATTAAGCAATGGTAATCAAACTACCTCAATCAATGGAAAACATAGTGAAATTGTATATGGTGAAACTTACTTATTAACTAAAGAAAAATTGTACAATTTTCTAAATATATTTGCTGGTGCAACTAATTATTCTTATGTTGAAAATTATACGTTATCATTTTGGATTAAATTGAAATCAGTAGTATATAATGATGTTTTGGCAAGATTAAAGATTATTACTGTTCCAGCTCTTCAAGAAGTAACCTTAAATTTTAAAAGTAGGATTGATCATACAGCTTATGATGTGTGGCAACATGTGACTATCCCGATTGATTTCCAATTATTCGAAGCTAATTATGATAATTCTGTGGACTATAGTGAATCTGGAATTCAAAATGAAGTCCCTAAATTAAAGGAAAACATAAATGAAATGCGAATTAGCTTAGAAGGTATTCCATTGGATTCCTCTTTTGAAATTGCAGATATTCAAATAGCGGTTGGATCTCAAAATCATTTAGTTATAGCTGGAAAAAATTTTGAAGATGCCGATTATATTTATTGTTATATTGGTAATAAGTGTGAAAAGAAGGCTATTAATTCAAACTTTTTTATGACTTTGCAAGATGTCATTTTAACATATCTTAATATGCATAAATGCGCAAATGAAAATGATAAATTTGATATGGTTGCTTGCGATGGAACAAAAGTAATCGAGGTAAACGCTATATCGTTTACAACACCTAAATTTAATGAATGTAAGTTTAAATTTTTAGATGATGGTAAACCAAATTTCTATTTAGTATGTAAAAATCGTAGAGCTCAAAGTCAATGGTTAGTAACCGAAACTGATTTTACATTTCGCAATGATTATATCGAGCAAAGAACTTCGGTTGATGTGATAGAAAAATATTATATTTGTATTGATGAAAATAGCAAATCTAGAAATTATAGCTGGTATTTTTACAATGGTTTATTAAAAGCTCAAAAAGACGCATATGGAGTAATCACTGAAAATAAATATGATGATTATGGAAATCTTATTGAAATAGTTATTTACAATGAAAATGATTCAAATAAACTAATTAGAACTATTACATTTGATGAATTTCAACTTAATGATTCGAAATTAAGTAAAGTTCAATATCAAATAAATGACAATGGCGTTTTAAGTAAACAAACTTTTAATTTACCATTTTTTCAATTGGATTCTGAGACTGTATTTAATGGTGATACGACTTTATATGAAAAATGCTACATATATGATGATATTTTTGGTGACAAATTAACTAAAATATCTGTAAAAAGCGATTTGAAAAAGATTGATACGTATTTTAAATATACTGATGAAGGATATTTAAATGATATTTCTGATGATTCTAAAAATCATTATCAGTTTGAGTATGATATTTTTGGAGACATTACCTCATATAACTTGATTGATGAAGATAATAATGTTACTGAATTATTGCAAAAAGAAAATATAAACTATGATAATCATTTCGAGGCCATTATCGAAAAATATCCATCGGATAATTCATCATTCACTAGAGAGTATTTGTATGATCAATATAATAGACTTACATCGATTCGCGAAAATGAAGAACATATTAAATTTGATTATGAATCAAACGAAGAAAGCCGGATGTTGGCTCAAGTAGAATATATTGATGACCCGTATACAAAACAAAAAAATGTTATTAAGTATGATTCAAATACTGGATTATATACGTATAGTACAATTAATGAAGAGAGTAGTACTAGTAATCAAGGTTTATCAATCGTTCAAATTGGACAAAATAAAACAAAATATATATTATGTGATGGAGAAAACAAAACTGAGCGAATCAGTGAATTTATTTATGATGATAATGAAGAAATAGAAAACAAAATATATCTTAACCCACGTCTTGCAAAGACTAAAGATTACCTAGTCGATAATGAATCTGAAGAATTTAATTTTTCGTATGAATGGGATGGATTAGGTAGATTAAAAAAACAACAATATTCTGATGAAACTAAATTTTATGAATATTCCTATAATGATTGTGGAAGAATCAATAAAGTTGAATTTCATTTTAATGAGAATAATTTTGTTTTTCAATATACATACGATTCTATAGGTAATATAAAAACTATCAAGGAAAATATCAATAATGATAATAAAATAGAATATACTTATGATTCATTTAATCAATTATTATCAGAAGTTAATTCAAAATTAGGTATTAATAATAAATATACTTATGATTCTAAAGGAAGATTATATGAAATTAATATAAATAATTCTACAAAGAAAATTTTCAATTACCATAGTAAAGGTAGGCTAATAGAACTACAATCCGGTAATACGACCTATAAGTATACCTATACATCAAATGGTAATTTAGAAAAAATATATATAAATCAACTAGATACGCTAGATACATTAGAGCATGTATTGATATGGGAAAGACATAGTTTACTTAAAGAATACGATAAAAATCAGTATTTCTATAATTATCAAGGAATAAGATATAAAAAGATTGTTAATGGAATAACTAAATTCTATTATCTAAGTGGTGAAAAAATTTTAGGTGAAGATTGGTCAAATGGAATTAAAATACGTTATTTCTATGATGCAAATGGTATTGCAGGTTTTACATATAAAGGAAAAACATATCATTACATAAAAGATATACAACAAAATATCAGAGCAATTCAAAAAGAATGTGATATAATATGTACATACGAATATGATGCTTATGGGAATTGTTATACAGCAACTTATGAAGACATTGATGATATTGCCACCATAAATCCATTTAGATATCGTGGATACTATTTTGATGTGGAGACAGGACTATATTATTGCAACTCTAGGTATTATTCACCAGAACTATGTAGATGGCTTACACCTGATTCAATTGAATATTTAGACCCTGAATCTATTAATGGCTTAAATCTATATTGTTATTGTTATAATAATCCAGTAATGTACGCAGATCCTAGTGGACATTTACCAGAATGGGCTTGGAAATTAATTATTGGTACAAGTTTCATTTTAGTTGGTGCATTGGTTACAGCAGCTACTGCAGGAGCAGGAGCAACTTTTTGGGCAACCTTTGGTTCAGCATTATTAACATCAACTATTCAAACTGGAATAAGTGCTGCTGTTAGTGCTAGCCTTGGTTTTATTGTTGGAGGTATTTCCACTGGTACGTTGGAAGGTGCTTTTACTGGAATGATTGATGGTACGGTTGATGGTTATATGTGGGGAGGTATTATTTCTGGCGGTTCGCAAATTCTAAGTGGTTTAATGAAAGTTGGAAATGGTATATCTTCTGGTAGGATTGAGGCATTGTATAAGTCTGAAAATTCAACAACATTATTTAATTATAATAATGCTGCTGGAAAGAGTAAATTCAGAATAGATGTCGCTAAAGGTAAAGTTAAATATCCCGGTGGCAAAACAGGTTTCTTGAGTGGGAAAGAACTATATGGGTTACATTACCATTTTGGTAAAACTAATTCTCTAAGGGAACTACATAGATTCTTTACTCCTGGTGTTGTTAATGGATTTATTTCTTCTTTGTTAGATTATTTATTTTAATTATTGGGTGATATTATGAGAATTGAATCTTTAAAGCAACTTTATGAGATAATATTAAAAAAAATGCCGAGTTATAAGATAGTGTTAAATGAAAGCAATTTAATTATTGAAAATTCGGCGAATCACTTTATTAAAATAGTTTTTAACCATGGTTTCTTTGATGTTTATATTGATAATTTTCATTATTATGATGTTGATACGTGGGATATAGAAGACACTATCGAGTCTATTATGACAGAAGAATACATTTTATTTAAGAATAATACAGTTTATACTTTATCGCAAAAACAATACGAAAAAGTTATAAAAAAAGATAAGAAGGCATGTATAATTAAATTTAATAATGATTAATATTTATGATGTGTCATTTCCTTATAAAATAGAAAAAATCAATAGTGGATGGGTTTATTGTAGGTAGGTTCTATGGTAGAGCAATTAAAAAGAGTTTTAAATAGTGTTAAAGAAGAGATAAAAGTGAAAATTTCATTTGGGATAAAGAAAAAATAATTTCTGTTGCGAAACCTAAAAATGGAAGAATTATAGTCCAGTCGAAACAGGACTATATTATTGCAATTCTAGATATTATTCACCAGAACTTTGTAGATGGTTAACACCTGATTCCATTGATTATTTAGACCCTAAATCTATTAATGGATTAAATCTATATTGTTATTGTTATAATAATCCAGTAATGTACGCTGATCCTAGTGGACATTTTGTGATAACACTGATTGCAGGTTTAACAATATCGTTTTTAATAGGTGCTATATCGAGTACAATTAGTCAATATGTTCAATATGGTGAAGTAAACTGTCTTCAAGCAGGAGTTGATGGATTGTTTGCTTTAGCAAAAAATAGAAAATAGTGAAAGACTTTCACGAGCAAAATAATTTTATAAAAGGAGGATGTTAAGTATGAAAATATATTATAAATTAAGTGATAATTATAATCCAAATTATATAGTAAAATATGATGATAACTCTTTTGGAGCTTATGGAGTGTATTTTGATTTTCAAGTTGTATTAACATCAGCTGGTTCAGTTATTTTAAATTTTGATCTTTATTCAAAGAGATGTGAATCATGTGAAGGATATCTAGCAATTAAAATTAATAAGAAAACTAAATACGAAAATATAGATATTGAAAATTATAGTAATGGTGAATTATTAATTGAACTAGATGATTTTGAAAAAGAGGTACCTATGTGTGAATACTTATTAGACGGTAAGTTTAAATATGATATTAACAAATCACGAATTTGCATAGGTAATATTAATAGTAACGAAGTTATTATGTTTGGCAAAGGTCAATATGCATCCTTTCAAAATGGCAAATTAATTGGTGTAATTATAGATTTAAAATAAATAGCAAATTACTTTCACAAGCACAATATGTAAGTTTACTGAAACAGGACTATATTATTGCAACTCTAGGTATTATTCACCAGAACTATGTAGATGGCTAACACCTGATTCAATTGATTATTTAGACCCTAAATCTATTAATGGCTTAAATTTATATTGTTATTGTTATAATAATCCTATAATGTACGCAGATCCTAGTGGGCATTTTGGAATATTAGCATTGATTGCAATAACTGGATTTTCAATGCTAATAGGTGGAGCTGTTCAGCTGATATCAAATGCGATGGCTGGTAAAACTGGAAGTGAATTATGGCACGGAGTTGCAGGAGCGACCTTAGGAACTGGTGCTAATGCCTTAGCATTGTGGTTGTCACCATTTACGGGCGGAGCATCATTAGCTTTTGCTACAGTAATATCGGCTGGCATTCAAACTGGTGTTGATACGCTTGAAACAATCATCAGAGGTGAAAAAAATAAATGGATGGCAAACTATTGCTGATTTTGGTATTAATTTTGCAACAATATTTGCAGGCAACTATATAGGTAGCAAATTAATTTCAATAAATTAAGGATGGTTTCAACCTAAAAAGTTTTTGAGTGTTTTTACAAAATCATATGGTCAAAAAATCTTATTGCAATCATCAATAGGTGCTGGACTATCTGGAATAGTAAACTTAATAAAAAAATTTGATTTTAATAGACTTGAGTTGAAAGACTTTATTCCAAACATACCTGTTCCAATGATTCCAAATATTTTCGGAGATTAAGGAGATTAAAAATTATGATTATAAAAGATAAATTAATAAAAGAATATCCATTAACTAAAAAAATAGATTGCTTTTTTGAATGTTTTGAAGTTATAAAAAGAAGATATGTTATTTTCTATGATGAAAAAATTAATAAAGAAAATATTAAATCTTTACTTGATGTATTTAATGAAAATACAAATAATAATTTTTCTAAGAAAAAAACATTAATTGTTGTTGCATGTACTAATGAACAGTTTAATAAAGAAGATTTATTATTTTTTAATGGTGTAGATACATTTATTGTATATTATTTAATAAATGAAAATACAAATGAAATTTATTTTAATGATCAAAAGATGTTGTGGTTTAGTATA
The DNA here is from genome assembly GCA_947591215.1 of uncultured Bacilli bacterium. GTDB lineage: Bacteria > Bacillota_I > Bacilli_A > RFN20 > CAG-449 > CANQAG01. Next base: position 70,952 of record CANQCZ010000001.1, read on the forward strand.
GATTGGAAAAAAATAATTAAAAAATTTAATGAAATATTAAAATAATTATCAAATTACTTTCACAAGCAAAATAATTTTATCAAAGATAACGCTATTAACAATTTTATTCATTTAAAACAAATAATTAGAGATATGCTCATAAAAATATTAAATATAAACAAAAGAAATAATAATATGATAAAATATAGATGTCTAGTTCTATGCTTTATTTTACGAGAGGTAAAATGAAACAAAAAGAATTATATAAGACAGCAATATATAACTAGAACTACTGGTATTGCAGCAAAAGCTTTAAAACTATTAGGTCAAAATTTAGTTAAACAATAGAATAAAATGGTTATTGACCAAGTAGGGAAAAATTTTAGGAAAGCATTATCATTTGGTGGAATAGCATTATTATTTGGAACTGTTTTGGTAAAAGATTACTATACGACTGGATTAATGATAATTTCTAGGGGGACTTAATATGTTAGATAATATTTTGATTATAACAATTTTATTTTCTATAGTATTAAGTTTTTTAATAGTTAAAGTTTGGCGAAAAAAACACTTTGTAAAATCGTTATACATTGATCAAGGCGTTTCAATAACATTTTATGTCATTGCGCTTGCTTTCACAATTGTCTTACTAACAATATATTACATACAAGCATATAATTGGTTGTTTTTGCTAATGCTATTATTATATGATTTATGTTCATTATTTATATTTTGCATTTTAACAACTACTTGTATTTATTTAAAAGATAACGTTGTGATTAAAAAAAATATTTTTATTACAAAAAAAATATTGCTTAATAAAGAAACGAAAATAATCGAAAAAGCAACCAAAACAATTATTAAATCTAAAAATAAATCCATTTCTATTAGTTCAAGACATTTAAATGGAAGTATAAGAAGGTTTATATATGATATTAAGATAATAATTAATGAGTCATAATAAGATAATAAAGTCGAATAGCATTATATTAGATTTTTTTACGTTACTATTCACTAGAACTATGTAGATGGATTACACCTGATTCAATTGATTATTTAGATCCAGAATCTATTAATGGCTTAAATCTATATTGTTATTGTTATAATAATCCAGTAATGTACGCTGATCCTAGTGGACATTTTGCAATTAGTTTAACATTACTTGGATTAATTGTTGGAGCCGTGGTTGGAGCAACAATAGGAGGAATCGCTGCTTATAATATTGCAAAGGATCATGGTGCTGAAGGATGGGAATTATTTGGATGGACTATGGCAGGTATAGTTGGAGGAGGTATAATTGGTGGCGCTTTAGGTGCGGGAATTGGAGCGATTGTTACAAAAGTGACTGGAGTTATAGGTTTATCAATAACGAAATATTCTATTATACCAATTAAAGGTACAACAATTTTAGGAGATATGCCTGGATATATTGGAGCAGCACAAGCAACGGGTTTAGGATATTATTTAATTTCAAATAAATTGTGGGAAAACTTAGATGCAACTCAACGCTGGCTTAACAATATGCAATATATTAAAGATGCTAATACATTAGGATCTCAATTTGCGTTGGTTCCTGATTTTGTGGTTAAAGCAGGCACAACATTATGGCAGGAAATACAATATTTAATTGAAAACGGCATTCCTTGGATATTATTCTAAAAACAATTTGGAGGGTAAGTAATAATTATGTATAATAATTTACTTTATAAGACATTTGATAAAAAATATAAAGAAAAATACAATAAATTTTTATTGTTGTGTAATAAATATAATGCAAAAATTATTAAATTTGATTATTACAAAAAAGTATTTGGAAATTTTGTAATTGAGATAGAATATAACGAAAAACATCACATAATTATAACGGATAGAGGAGACATAATTTTTAATGGAAAATATATATGTGATAACTCGTATCTTAGTACAGGACAAGACACATTTAATAAATTACTTGAGATGATAGAAAAAAATCTGTTTAACAAATAAATCACATATTGGTAAAATAAAAATTTTGATTATAGAAATCTAAATTTAAAAAACAACAAAAATAATTTAAAAAAATGAATAGTTAGCAAATTACTTTCACAAGCAAAATAATTTTATTAAAATTAACTTTATTAACAAATTTATTAGTTAAAATAAAAATTAATTATGATGTTGAAACAGGACTATACTATTGCAACTCTAGGTACTATTCACCAGAATTTTGTAGATGGATTACACCTGATTCAATTGAATATTTAGACCCTGAAAGTATTAATGGCTTAAATCTATATTGTTATTGTTATAATAATCCTATAATGTACGCAAATCCTAGTGGACATGCTCCTTGGTGGAGTTGGGCATTATCAGGATTACAATTAGTAGCAGGAGTTGCATTATGCTTTGTTCCAGGCATGCAAGGATTAGGTGTTTCATTAGCAATTGGCGGTGCAACTGGATTAATTATGAATGTGTTAGAGCCACAATTAGCTCAAGCAATTGGAGGAGTAGGATCTATGGCAAATGGCTATGGCGCCATTTCTACAGGTATTAGTTTGATGAGCTTAGGTGGATGGGTAGTAGTTGCTGGTTTGTGCTTAACAGTAATTGGTTTTGGAACAATGGCTTTTGGTGCAAACGAGGTTATAGATGCTATGACTGATACAAATTACATTCAAAAGTGGACTGGTATGAGTGATTCGGCATATGCTTGGTCATATTTGGGATTAAACTTTGCATCAAGCATCGGTCAAGCAGCAGGTAATGTGTATCGTTTACATGCTACAAGAGAAATAAGATTTAATCATAGTGGCACTGAAATTAGAGGATATAGATATCGTGATAGAAAAGGTAATCCATTCTTTGATTTTGATTATCCACATAAAGATATACCTTATAATCATTGGCATGGATGGGATGGGCCTAGATTAACTAATAGAACAGGAGATCATTGGAGTTACTTAAGATTAATTTTGTGGATGTTAGGAGGAATGTAAATGAAATTAAAACGTAAATTTAAACATAATTATGGTAGTGACATACTAAATGAAGCTTATGAAAAACTTTTTAATGGAGAACATATGTCCTATGAGGAATTTGTAATTATGCTTTCAACAAATGATGAACTATATTTTTATTATATTGAAAAAGATGGTGAAAAAGAATATCAAGTTGAACATTGGGGTGATGGCACTGTATATATGTGTGTTACTAGATATGAAGATGGTAAAAAGATTCTAGAAAGAAATGAAAAATTTAATTCTATTATTGAACTATTAAATGATTTTAGAATTGAAGGTAAAAGCATATACGAAATATGGCCAGATGTTATGTTTGCAAAGTCAAGATAACAAAATAATTATGTTTTAACACAAACTTGCAGGGGTGTGTCTATTCAATGGAAAATCTTTTATCAGCTCATTAATGATAATCATATATGGTTAAAATGGTTTAGTTATTATTTATAGGAGAAATCAAATGGAATTCGTTATTTATAAAGAAAATTTTGTTGAAGAATTTCACAAAAACTTTTTACCATTATTTTCAATTAAAAAATTAAAAAAATTAAATTGTTATGCTCCTAACCATGGCTATTTATGGAATGCTTGTGAACATAATCTAGTTGAAAATTTAAAGGGCAAAGATGCAATGTTAGCATATGATAATATTGATAAGACAGGTGCAATAGAATTTCAATATGATAATGGATTTATGGGTGATGATATTTCAAAACCACTTTCAAAAGAAAATGATAATTCAATAAAAATTCAAAATAATGGTTTGATTGAATTTTATGTAATTGGTTTAAATTTCTCATGGTGTTATATTGTGACACACGAGCCAGATGGTTGTGGTCCATATTTTATTATTAATAAAAATAAAAGTTGAATTAAATTATTTAGAATATATTATATTCTTACAAAAGTGAAATTATTGACGATTAGTGCTTGAGAGACCTCTATTTTAAGATTGTGCTTGCCGTAAAAATGCAAGGCGGCACCTTTGACATTGACATTATCGTCTTTAGGAATTTCTAGAATATCGATAAGAGATCCTTTATCATCAAATAGTTTAATATATAAATTTTCATCGGTAGGATTGATAACATTTAATGCTAAGTGATAAGTTGTATTTTCTTTAAAATACAAACAGAAAGAATATGATATCATTCCGTTATCATTTTGAATTGTTTGGGCTTCAGTAAATGATATCGTGCTTTCAGCATCTAGTCTTTCATGAATTGTTCCCGATTTATAAGGATCGACACGACAAATGGTGTGAGGTGCGACACTGATAGTCGAAATTGCATTTCCATCCTTATAAAATGTCACATCTTTTATTGTAGATGATAAGTTGTTAATGATTGAAACAGTTTCACCATCTTTTGTATAAGTCGATGAGGGTAATCCGCTAGAATAGATTTCTTTAGATCTAGTGCCTAGGGATTTAAAAGCGTGAATCAAGTAATAGACATTGAATAATTCAGTGGAATTTTGAATCTCGTCTAATCTTGTTTGGAGCCGCTCTAAGGCGCTATCAGGATCAAAAAGGGCAAGAATTACCCAATAGATATGCTGATACCCATCTTCGGCTTGATGTCCGGTCCAATTTTCTTCTTCTTTGATGTAATCTTCATAAAGCGAAGCTAGTTTTTCTTTTTCAGTTTCTCCAAGAGCATAAGAACTTAAATATTCACCTCCGGGCAAAAGGTGAATTCCGTAAATGTAAGTAGGGTCACCATTGAAGAAGGTACCGTAGAAGTTACTTCCACCGTAAATTTGACCGACGCCGTGATAAGGATAATCATCGCTGTAAGAGTCCTCATCATAGTTAAACCAGTATTGTTTAATGCTTGATAATTCTGTGACATAACAATATATCGCAGCATCTTGCATTTCTTGATTGTCGGTCACTTGACTATAAAGATAAGCGGCTTGATATGAATTCAAAGCCTCGGAAGCCGATTCTTGATTGTTGCCACCATCTGAATCAGCATAACCTCCAGCCCAAGAATGACCGGCATAATAATCAAAGTTGCGGAAATCACAAAAAGTTGATGTATCATCGGTATAGTTGAGATAATCGAGAATTAAAAAATCCGCCATCGGTTGATAATCTTGCTTGAAGGTTTCATCAAAACTGAAGCATACCATCGTAGCAAAAGCAAAATACCCGTACGTGAAATGATGATCGGCAATCGCAGTATTGGCGCCAAATTCACTGGCGCGATAATATAAAGTGCCCCATTCATTGTCGTAATAAAAATAATATCGATCATTTGGCCCAGAATAAGTGTACCAATCACTTAAAATGTTCTTGAGACGTTCTAAATATTGATTTCGTAAATCGATATAACCTAAATTATCGGCAATCAAAATACCATTAGCTAACGGATGTAAACTTTTACCTTGCCAATAGGCATCTTCTCCTAAAAGATTGTTTTGAGTATCACGTAAAAGCTTTTCAAGATATTGGCGCATAATGTCTTTTGAATATGTCGTATCGAAGGGTTCGTCGGGAATTGCCGCGATTCCGTAAAATTGATCGGTGGTCACAAATGAACTACCTTCAACCACATGAAGATCGCCACGGACCGATTTGTAAAAAACATCAGAGTACAAAGTGGTGGCTTTTTTTCTTTGATGCGGCAACATCACTACTTTTGATTCTTGATGTAAGTCGCTTTGAAAATAATCGTGATAATAATAAGTGGTAGTCACTTTAGAAGTGTCATCTACTTTGTAATTGACGGTGCTTCTTAAAATGGCATCCAATGAAGATCGATAATAACTTTCAATATCACTGCCACTTTCTAATGGACATATCGACAAATAATTATTTTGAAGGTCAATTGAAAGTCCACCTTCCTCACGGGTAAAAGTAGCCATTTTGGAAGTAGAAATCAAATATTGGCGATCTTCGTAAACTTCTTGTTGCAGTCCATTGTTATTTTTATAACCGGTAAGAGAAGAAAGGGAGATAACAGCGTATAAAGTTTCAACACTTTCGCCATTATTAAGGATTCTAGTTCCATCGCTCACGATAGCGTCATCTTTGAAAGTGATTTTCGCTTTTTTATCTGCGAAAAAGGAACTGATAAAAGGCGAACCTTGTGAAAAATAATTGACCATTTTATCAGCAGTGGTATCTGAAAAAGAAACTCCGAAAGTCATATCCGAATCATCAATTAAAGCAGTGGAAGTTTCTTGAAGTTCGCAATTTGGAAATAGCGTCAAATCGATCGTATTTGTGACCGTTTGACTACGATTGTAAGTCGTCTCGAAATAACCTTCGCCGGGATAAGAGATTCCTAATCCGTTTGAAGTATATTTTACTCTTAAAGGATATAAGTACATCGCATGACCGAAATTGTTGATTAACAATGATTGATAAATTCCGTTTGACGGAACGGCTCCGTCTTTTTGACGATCGTCATAAGCGATGTAACGGGCGGTAGGAAAGTAAATGTCATCTTTGGCGTAACTGCCTTTCCCTAAAGTCGTAGTCGAGATTGTTGGAAGATCTTTGATATTAAAAGAATATGGTTTTGTCAAAGGATTGATTGAATGAACGACGATACTTTCTAAGCGATGGCGATACATGGAATTTTTTGAATACTCTGTAATTTTAATAAAACGGGTATTGCAAGAAAGACTGACATTTTGTAAAGCCGTGGCTCCATGCAGTTCTCGATAACGCAAAGTATATTTGATACCATCTTCCGATACTTCGATATCGTAAATTTTTCCGTAGTTGGTTTCAAACAAAAGGTCGATTTCACCGACGTCTTTAACGCTTCCAAGATCGATAATTAAACTATCTTGTTGTTCGTCTCGATAATCGCTAGCCCAAAAATTCCCGTAGTTGTTTTTGGCAAGTTCCGGACGATGTTCTTCTTTAAACGATGAAGCGGAAAAAACACATCCGTCAAGAGACACTTCTTCATCATTGTTATAAATTTTTATTTCTGATACTCGGTAACAATAAGATTTTAAAGGTCGAGATATGAATTCATAACGTACCTTAGTGAAACTTGAAAGAGCAAAATTGACATTGCTTCCGTTACCGAGATAAACTTCGTGATAAGCATTGTTTGAAAAAAGTGAAATGCGGTAGCTAGAAGGACCAAGATCATAGAAAGAAGTGTTGATTCTTGTAGCGGACACGGAAGTATTAAAATCTAATTCTAAGTACTGCTCATCAGCGATCACTTTTTCATCGAATAAATCAGGGTACATGTTTTTGGGAATCGCTAAACCGCGTTTCCCATATATTTCAATTTCATAGATTGAAAAACCATAGGCGCTATACGATTTGTCCATCAGACAAAATCGAACATAACGACCTTTTCCGTTGATGGTTTGATCATCGATTCTTGCCCCGTAACTTCCTTCAAAAGAAGCTAAATCCGTAAACGATCGATTATCTTCAGACACAGCAATCGTGTAGTGTTTACTAGAAGCATTTTCCCAGTTGATTACGATTCTTTCAAATGAAAGAGAGGCGCCTAAGTCGATTGTGACATAGGATATATCTTCTTCCCATGGACTTTCATAACGCGTGGCGCTATCACCGTCAACTAAAAAACTTGGAGAATTATTATCACGATAAGTTCCGTATGCTTTAGCACCGGTTGAAATTACATAAGCCGTGTCGGATTCATAAATATACGGCTCTTCTTTTTTACCATATTGATCATCTTTTATTACTGTAACTTTTCGAGTTTTACTAGTAACTTTTCCTTCGTCTTCTAAAGTATATTTAATTTCATAGATACCGGGAGTACCATAATCGATATTGCCGCTTACCTTGATTTTAGGCGTGATATCTTCACCTTGAACACTAAAACCTTTTATATCTTTTAACGGCGAGAAAAAAACGCCTTGCATGATCGAGATATCATCAATATTGGTGATTATCGGTTTTTCTTCCAGTGTAGGTGAACTAGTACTAGAAGTACTAGAGGAGGCATTATCACTTGAAGCTTCACTACCTGTAGAAGATGACACGTCATTGTTTGATGAGTGATTGAAGAAGGAGAAACAAATTCCTACAGATAGAGCGATAATCACTGCTAAAGAAGAGAAAATTATCGATTTTCGCAAGGTGTTTTTCATAAAACCAAATTATTCTTCAGCGACAGTATAAGCAAAACTATCGGTCAATGGATAAAAATAAGAATCTTCACGATCGCTATTTTCAACGGCAATCAATTTGACGCTAAAGCGATATGAACCACTTGAAAGACCTAAATCTTTTAAAGCTTTTTCAATATCTTTTTTATAGGTAAATTGAGTTCCGTTACGATAATCAACGATAAAGGATCCTAAAGCTTTTTCTTCTGTGGCTTCGGTTTCATCATCGTTAAAAATATAAACTTCCATATGATCTACAAAAGCAGCTTCAGGGTTAACACCATCCTTAAATATTTCCCATGGCCATATTAATCGACCGGTTTCACTATCAATTGAAATCTCGCCATAATTATTTAAATGATAATCGACTTCATAAGTATAACTGCCATCGAGAATCACAAAGTCGCTTGAAGCATATAAACTATCTTCGCTTGCCACAAAACGCATTGCCATTTTGATTTCGTGGGCTCCTTTAACATTATGGTCTTTTAATACTGTGAGGATATCGTCTTTGTCAATAAACCCGCTTTCAACAACCTCCATGATGGCTATGGTTTCGGTTTCTTCACCGACAAATTCCAATTCGGCATCGTAAAGTCTGATTTCCAAATAAGCGACATCGCCGTTTTTCCATTCTTGATTTGCGGTAATTAATTCCCAGCGGTAATCCAAATCACCATTATCCATAATGTTTGGTTGTGTACTATCGATTTCTAGCGGTGAAGAAAGTTTTAATTCTTCAATTGTAATCGACTTAGTTCCCGAGAAGGCTTCGTTAGTAACTTTACTGGTTCTTCCATCAGCGGTAACAAGTTCAATCATCAAGCGATATTCGATGGTTTGATTGGTGTAACCGGCTTCGCCTAATGCGCGATATAAAGCCTTTTGATCGATCGGTTGTCCGGTTTCAAAACTGGCAAGCGGCATTCCATAAAGCATGACTTGTCCGTTTTCAAAAGCGACATCATCATTACGATAAATCGTGGCTCTCCAATGATCGCGAAGGGCGAGAGCATCATTGCCGATAAAGCCGAAATTATCGTCTACTCCGACAGCGCGACCATCGACCGGTTCAAGATATAAAGCGTCGGTTACTTTTTCATTACCATAGAAAATTTCAACGTCTTGTTGAATATTGGTGTAATAAAAACCGTCTTCTCCGTTTAACGGAACTGATACATTGTTGAGTTTGACTTCAGGAGCTGCCTCAGACAATTTATCGCCTAAAATGTTTTCGCCATAAGCGTAAATAAATAGGTGACCGACAGCATCTTGATCGTAAATTATTTGATGTTCAACACTTGAATTGATCACGATTTTTAACGCGTTGACTACTTCATCGACAGTGTTGTCTAATAATGATTCATAGTAATCTTTAGCATCGTTAATCAAAGTTTCGCGTTCCCCATCGGCCGCTTTAGTAACGTTAGAGACTAAAAGGGCAAAATATTCGCCGTCTTTTTTGCAAAGCAGATCGTAAGAATCTTTGACTTCTTCTAAAAGTTTATCGATATCTGAAAGAAGTTCATAGGCGCTTTTGGCTTCGTTAATGAGAGTGAGCGAATCTTCTGAAACATTGCCGATTGATGCGACTTTTTCAACAAAAGCAGCGGCATTTTGCTTGTTTGCACCATGAATGTAAGTAACAGCTTGACTATAGGAAGATATTAAATGCTCTTCCGTTTCGTTAACACGAACTTCGAAAGTATTTTCGCCGTTTGTCAATAGGGAAGTGTCACTTAATATTTCATAGTTATTCGATGTAACATCTTTCGTTTGTTCGCTATTGATGCGAATGCGATATCCATTTGTCGCACCGGTAACGGCATCCCATGTAAGCACATCGTCTTCGATTTTTACATTAGTCGGAATGTCAAAAGCAACACGAGTCGAACTACTGTGACTTTCAGAATCAGTACTGCTGGTTTGTTCGTTGCCGACGCTAGAAGTAGAAGCATCGATACTGGACTCTGAAGAGGTAATTTCAGGTTGTTCAGAAGTTTCATTGCTTGAAACCTGACTTGAAGGTTCTTCTTGAGATCCGCTAGAAGAAGGTTGCGGTTCGTTATTGGCACATCCGGCAATAGCTAAAAGGCCAATAAGCAATAAGGATAATTGACTTTTCTTCATATTAACTCCTTTTTTGTGGAAATCGATTTCCATACACATTTATATTAACATAAAGCGCTTACAATGTCAAAAATAAAAAAAGGCAAATGCAGGCTTTTTAAATCGAAGTTAAGTGATAAGAAAATCAATGACTTGGTTTATCGATCGAAGGGGTAAAAATCAACTCGGATTGAATGACCTTAATGCTTTTGGTTTTGTCATGACCTTTATTGTCAATTTGATCGATCAATTCTTGCGCCAGTTGTTTGCCTAATAAATCGGTGTTTTGTTTAACCGTGGTAATCGAAGGGTGAATCGATCTTCCGATATCGGTGCCATCAAAACCGACGACGGAAATATCGTTTGGAACATTTAAACCCATTTCATCTATCGCGGCTAATCCGCCTAAAGAAGAATAATCGTCGGGATATAGGATCGCGGTTGGAGGATTGCTTTGTTTTAAAATTTTTAAAGTGGCCTCGTGATTGGCATTGACGTTATAATAACCGGTTTCAACAATCATATTGTCATTAAAAGGAATCGAGTTTTTACTTAAAGCATCTTTAAAACCTCTGATTCTTTCATCGGTGACAATATTTTTTTCGCCGTGTAAAAACACGATATTTTGATGTCCGAGTTCGATTAATTTTTTGGTTAATTCAAAGTATTTTTCATAAGAATCGCTAGTTACACCGCATATTTTAGTTCCGATATAGTCAAATCCGACTTTTGGAATTGAAGAAAGCATCAGCAATTCTTTTACTTCTTCTTTATAATAATTTCCAAAAATCAAAATACCGTCAACTCTTCTTTTTTCGATGTGGCTTAAATAAGAATAAGTTCCATCTTTGGATTTTGTCTTAGTGAGCAATATTAAATCATAGCCTTCTTTTTGAATTACTTCTTGAAAAGAATTCAATATGTTCATTAAAAGCAATTGATTAGTGCCAACGCGGCCGTCTAAAGCGAAGATCACACCGATTGAGTATGATTTTGAAGTACGCAAAGAGCGCGCTGCAGTATTGGGATGGTAACCCATCTCTTTGGCAACAGCGATAATTTTTTTCTTAGATGCTTCATTGACTCCGTTGTAATTATTTAATGCTTTGCTTACAGTAGCCGGAGCGAAGCCGCTTTTTTTTGCAATGTCATAAATTGTAGCCATGTAAACTTAACTCCCAAGCATAATTGCTTAATTCATCGCTAATTTAGAATGTTATCATAATCAGTTAATGTTTTTCAATAACTCTGTATTGTAAAAAGTTGAACATAGGAACAAAAATCCTTTTAAGGAGAGCCTTAAAAGGATTAGTATTTTTAAACTATTTCTCCCCAATCAAATGAGTCATCTTCATTATTTTGTTTGCTTTCAAAAGTATTTTTATTACTTGAAGAAGATTCTTCTTCACTTTGAAGAGAACTAAAATGTTCATTGGAAGTAACGTTAGATTCTAAGCTAGTCGTTTGATTAGGTTTTGAATCGTTATTGGTACAACCAAACAATAAAACTGCTGTTAATATCGAAAAAATAACTAGTTTTTTCATTCTGCTCTAGATAAAGCTCCATTTTCATAATTATAAGTTATCGTTTGATATTGAAGATCATTGACTTTTAAAGTAATTTCATAAGTTCCGTCTAAAATACCAATTAAAGTGAAAGAGAAGAAGTAATAATTACCTTCAGTATCTTCAGCCATAATATCATCGGCATTTAATGTAACGTCTAATACTCCATTTAAACTTGTTGTAAGAGTTTTATAGTAATTATTGATTGAAACTTTCCGTGGACCAAATGTTTTATCACCTTTATAAGTTAACTCTAATACTACATCATCAGAATAAGTGTTTACATCTTCGATTCTAGCAAGACCAATAAAACGAATGGCTTTAGCATTATCACTTTTGCCTACTTGAGCACCATATAATAAATGATCTGAAGGTGTAAATGCTTCAATTTCGTATAAGTTATAACCCCAATCGCCGTAAACTTCTTCCCTAGCTTCGACGGTTTGTAACAATACATATCTTGCTAAAATAGGTTGATCTAAACTTATGTTATCGGTATGAATTGCTTCTTCACATTTTACATTTTGAAATAAAGTCCAATCACTCCAAGTTTCACTCGAATCAGTAATATATTCAAAAGATTCAAGATCATCTATTTGGTTTGTAGAGACAAAAATATTATATTCAGTTGGACAAGCTCTTTCCCAATAAATATTCATTTTATCTAAAGCATATATCTGATCAAGATCCCAAATATAATAAGTGTCTTTTTGTTGATTTTCTTTTATTTGAAATCCATCAGTAGTTGTACCATTAGTATAAACTTTTGGATCAGTAGGATTTGTCGTAGAATAAACCTCTTTATTAAAAAGTACATTGTTACCACTTGTTGAATTTTTATCGATACTTGAAAGATATTCAAGACGATAATATCCATTGTATTCAGAACTCTTATCATTAGTTAAAGGAATAAAATTTTCATGATTTCTAAAAGAGAATTGCAATTTGTAAGTACCACTTGTTTCAATGTTTATTATAGCAAATTCTCTTCTTTTCTCAAAATCCTTTTCCTTATTGCCATCTTCTTGTGTACTTAATAAATATAATCTAAATTCACCTTTGGAGAACTTATATTCTATGGAGTAGATTTCATCATCTAACTTGAGCATTGTGTTTGCATCAAAGTCCCAATTTTTTTCTGTCGCTCCACCAAATATATAAACATTGTAATCTTTTGAATTAATATATTCTATATTATAAGTATAACTAATTTCTTCTCCTGCAAGATTAGTAACGATATAATAGTCACTATTTAAATAACCTTCTACTTTAGCAAGATATCGGATAGCGACTTTTACAGTACTGGATGAAGGATAATTTGCGGATTTTAAAGCCCCTATAATATCACCAGGAAGAACATTACCTTGATTTTCTCGAACTATTGTGGCATATGTACCATCTTCTGAAAAGGTTTCACTTGCAAGAAAAAATTTGATTTCTAACGAAGCAATATCTTTTACTAAAATTTCTGTATCACCGTATTTTTTGTATACACTAGTTAAATATTCATAAGCAAGTTCTAGTTCACCATTTTCATGGAATCCTTGATTGGGTGATGGCGTAGCAACCACGTTTGGTGTTGATAATTTTTCTTTTTCTTCAGCGGCTTCCACAATAGGAATATTATCACCATTGTACTTTGAGTTGAGAGTCAACATTCCCATTGATGAAAAAGCAATAAGTAAAGTTACTAATAATCTTTTCATTTTCTTTTCCTCCTAGTTAGTTGATTCAAATACTTCGCCCCAGAAGTCATCCCAATTATAGATGTCTCCTTCACCTTTATCTAAAAGCGAGGCGAGAATAATATCGTTAATGCAGATATTATCGATTTTAAGAGTAGGTTTTTGATAAGTCTTCATCTAATTACCTCCCATGGAAAACGATTTCCATATTTACCATAAGTATACTGACAAAGTTAATCGTATGTCAACAACAAGAAGAAATTATTTTTTACAAAGTAAGCGATTACAATGGCAATGAAACCGATTTCATTTTATTATTGACAATTTTTGTTCTTCATTATATGATTAACATAGATAAAGGAAATCGATTTCTATCAAACGAAAGGAGATATCTTAAAATGAAGAAGTTGAAACTAATTCCATTTTTGGCACTGGCGGTCGCTACGACATTGACTGCTTGTGGTGGTGGAAGAGAACGTCCACGTGAAGGCGGCTTCCTCAGCATCGTCGCTTATAATGGTGGCTACGGTGATGAATGGTTACAAGCAATTGCCCAAGAATTTACTAATCAAACCGGAACCAGAGTCGAATTTGAAACGGACTCTTTGATTCTTGAAAAGATCGACGAACAATTGACCGGCGTTAGCAATTACGATATTTACATGTCACATGGTCTCAATTGGCAAAACTACGCTTCGCGTGGTTTATTAGCTAATCTTGATGATTTATATGACACGGTCGTCGATGAAAGCACCGGTAAAAAATTTGTGGATCGTTTTTCTAACGGAGCGCCTGAATTGAGTCGTTATAAAAATGAAAACGGGGAAGAACATTATTATAAAGTTAACTGGACTCAAGGTGCCGGAGGATTGGTTTATAACTCTTCAATGTTTGAAAAATATGGTTGGGAAGTACCGACCACCTATGATGAATTGGTTACGTTATGTTCAAAGATAGTTTCGGATACTAATGGAACGGTAACACCGTTTGTTTGGGCCGGCGGTCCAAATTCCAGAGACTACTATTGGGATTATGTAATATATGAATGGTGGGCTGAACTAGAAGGGGTTGAAAACTTCAATAAGTGGATGACTTTCCAAAGCGATGACGGAACTTATAGTAATAGTTATGAAAACTTCAATCCCGATGGTCGTGGCGCTAACTTTAAAAAAGCATTTAAAATGTGGCACGATTTAATCGCAAAAAATCCACAATACTCAAATAGTGAACCATATGGTACCAGTTTATCGACCGCACAAACTGATTTCTATTTGGAAAAGGCGGCCATGATTCCATATGGACAATGGGCCAAAAGAGAAATTCAACAGATGTTAAAAGCCGATTTCACATTCGACGTTAAGTTTATGAGAACACCACGCGTCAGTGCTGAAAGCGATTATTATAATTTCATGGTCGGATTTGGAGATTCGATTCTTATTCCGGAAAATTCACCAAGCAAAGATCTCGCTAAGGAATTTATCCTTTTCTTACAGACCGAATGGGCTTGTAAAAAATTCGTCGAATTGTCGGAAGGACCATTCCTTGCCTTCGATTACAGTTCCTTCGACATGAGCGATTTAGCGGCGAAAGATAAATACATCGCTTCGATGATTGAAATATTGGGCGATTCTGTGAACATTTCTAATGCGACTAATTCGCCATTAGTTATCGCTAATGGTGATACTGATGTCTGCTGCTGGATCAATAATACCCGTTATTACAATGATGCGATGCTTGATCCGGTTGCCTACAGCGTTGATCGAGTAATGAACGACGTATACAATGCCGCTAAAGGATCTTGGGCTCGTTTCTGTAACGCAGCGATGGTGAGTTAATATGAGCAGTGTCTTTGTAAAAAAAGAAAATGGAGTAAATGAAAAACGCAAGCGCAAATTTCCGCGTACTGCGTTTTTCGTTATTTTAATGCTGGCTTATCCGGTATTCCATTTTTGCTTGATGTGGTTTGGAGTAAACATCAATTCTATTCTATTGACGTTTCAATGGGTGCGAAATTCGCGTCTCGAATGGGTTCCGATGAATCAGTTGTTCTATAACTATAATAATTTATTTCAAGAATTTTCGGATCCTGTTATATCAAATATGTATAAAGCGAGTTTAGTATACTTTGTCTTAAACTGCTTGATTACTTTGCCGATATCTTTATTATTTGCGTATTTTATCTTTAAAAAAATATATGCAGCCGGTGCTTTTAAGGTCATCTTCTACTTGCCTTCGATTCTTCCGATCGTGGCTTTGACGCTCGTGTACAAAACCGCTTTTGAAAACAATGGATTTTTAACTCCGATTTTCAACTTTTTCGGGCTTAAAAGTTCCACTTTCTTCATGGGTGATACGGCTCAATGGATGGTATGGATTTTCTGCTTTTGGACCGGTATTGGATACAATGTTATGATGCTTACTGCCGGAATGGCAAGAATTCCTCGGGATATTTTGGAGTCTTCTAAAATGGACGGAGTTCCGCCTTTAAAAGAGTTCGTCCATGTTATTATTCCGTTAACTTGGCCGACGATTACCACACTATTTATTTTCGGCATGATGGGTGTCTTTGGTACTTATTTACAACCGATGTTATTGACGGCGGGGCAAAACAACACTAATACAATCGGATTACAAATTTTCCGTGAATCGACTAACGTCGCTAAAAACCATCCAGCGACGATTGGGTTATTTTGTACCATTATCGGTACCCCGATCGTGCTTGGAACTAGAGCTTTGCTCAATCACTTCTTTAAGGAGGTGAATTTCTAATGTCTATCTCAACATTTTTTAAACAAAAAGTCAAAGCCAAGAAAAATGCAATTCGCCAAAGCGATTATGAACGTAAAAACGATTTGCTTTATAAACGACATCGCGGCGAGAAAATTTTATTCGTATTTATGTTCATCATTTTCTTGTTCTTTGCAATCACTTATATTTATCCGTTTATTTGGGTTTTCTACAATTCTTTTAAAACGCGGATCAATTACGCTCAAGATTACATAGGTTTACCGACTTCGTGGACATTTGACAATTTCTTAGAAGCATTCACTTATTCGAGTTCGGAAACGCATTACTTCAATATTTTCCAAATGCTCGGAATGTCTGTTCTTATTTGTTCGCTTGGCACTCTAGTGACAGTGTTTGTTTCAAGCTGTGCGGCCTATGTCGTTGCTAAATACGAATTTCCGGGTCGGAATGTCATTTTTTCAGTCGTCATTTTCTCGATGATAATTCCCATCGTCGGTTCGTTACCAAGTCAAATTCAATTGATGAAAAATCTCGGTTTGGACGGAACGATAATCGGCGTTATCTTCTTGTATAGCGGCGGTTTTGGAATGAATTTCATGCTGTTGTATTCATTCTTTAAGAATTTGTCGTGGACTTATGTAGAAGCGGCAAAAATCGATGGAGCATCCGATTTTAAAATCTTCTTCTCGATTATATTGCCGATGGCTAAAGGTCCAATCATTGCGATATCGGTAATTACCTTGATTGGACAATGGAACGATTACATGACTCCGATGATTTATTTGCCGGATATGCCGACCATCGCTGTCGGTTTAAGGCTCCTTGCCGATCAAATGCAGCAAGAAGGGAACTACGTCTTGTTATTTTCAACGATAACTTTGGCGATTATTCCGATAATTTTAATGTTCTGTTTCTTTTCGAAAACGATTATGGAAAACACCTCAGTCGGTGGTTTGAAAGGTTAATAATAAAGGAGATAAAAATATGAAAACCTCAAAATTGATGATTCTATCCTTAAGTTTACTCTTAGTCGGAGTGACAACCTTAAGCGGTTGTTCGCAAGGCAACAACGATGATGTTGACGAAAATAAAATTACACTTTCGATTTCAGGACCGACTTCAGTACAAGTCGGGGCCTCGATAAGATTAGTAATCGATATTACAAACGATGATAATCGTGACGGCTATACGATTGCTAGCAGCGATGATTCAGTGGCAACTGTCGATCAAAACGGAATCGTGACCGGTGTTAAAGTTGGTACGGTTCAAATTACCGTCACTTCCAGAGCTGATGAAACGGTTATTAAAACATATATGGTCGATGTCATTGAATCGACGATTCCGACTCTCGATATCGAAGTTAACGTTGATAGTCCGTCTATAGTCGGACAAAAACCGATATTTACCGCGAAATTGCATAATCCTCAAAACTTCGATGTTAAATATCATTGGTCAAATGAGTATGAAAAAGGGACTTTTATCGGTAATGGCGGAAGCGAACAAGAGTTTCATCCGACTTTAGCCGGAACCGAGATCATTCATCTTGAAGCGGAAGTGGGACCATATGTGTTAAGAGCACAAAAAAGCATCTATATCCGCGAAGATTATTCTACCGGATGGCAAGAGATCGGCACCAAAGCCGAATTCCTGGCAGCGTTTAAAAATCGTGGTTCAGAACCGCTTGAAACTAAATATTATTTGACAAGCGACATCGATTTAGAAGGTGAAACCTTTGTGAGCAATAACACCGTTTTTGCGGGTGTTTTGGATGGTCGCGGATACAAAGTTTATAATTTCAAAATCGAAAGTTCTGCAAGCGGTCATGCAAATGCCGGACTATTTTCGAAAATCACGATGCACCATGGACATCAAATTCCTCATTTTGGACAAAGTGGTATTGTTCGTAATCTCGGACTTGAATGTGAGATTCCGGAAAATGGCTCTGGATGGGGAACGGGAGCCTTGACGGCCGGTTGTGACGGATTGATTGAAAATTGTTACTTTAAAGTCAATCATTCGTTTGATACGGGAAAATGGGCCACTGAAGAAAACAATTATTATGTTCCTTTCTGTTCCGCGATCGCGGGTAATTTAGATGGCACTATTCGTGATGTCGTCGTTGAAATTGCCGATACCGAAGGCAAAAGCACAATTTATTCAGATGTCGCTTATCCAAATGGCGGTGACACTTTAATGACTAAACAAAACGCTAAAGTGACGAATCTTTACACCAATCAAGGCGCTTCGAATATCGGTGGTCAAGCTTACGAATATGGGGCACCGATCAAGGATTTAAGCACATACCATATCAATCTGAATTATGCCTCAACTAAAGCTTCCGATTATAGCTTAAACGAAACTATTTGGAACTTAACCGATAATCAGATGCCGTCTTTAAAAAATATTTAATGAAATTTAAGGACAAAAGAATATGAAGAAGAAAATAATAACATCGCTATTATTAGCGGTATCAATGGTAAGTGGATGTGGTGCTTTAAGCGCGTGTGCTTCAAGCCCCAAAAATGTGTATTTAGAAAAGGGCGATCGCTATTTTACGAAAACTCCTTATGTCGATCTTTCTAACATTCCCGAAAAGATTTCTTTTAAAGTGGATATTGAGGAAAATATTCTTGATATTTCAATCGGAAGAATCTTAATTTACGAAGAAGATTTTGATTATCGAGACGGAATTCTTTCAATCAATAGCGATGTGCTGAAAGATGAAAACGGAAAGCTTTTAATCGCTTCCGGAGACAATCGCTTTGGCATTCGGGTTGAAGGAAGAATGATTTACCAAGATTGTTTTATGGTCGACAAGGTCATTAACACACCTGACGATTTACAAGACATCAACAATCGTCCTATGGGTTCTTATATTTTAGGTAAAGATATCGATTTATCCGGGGTTTCTAATTTCGAACCTTTAGGATATTCAGAAAGTGATTCTCACTACAATCAAGAATTCGGCGGTATCTTCGATGGTAATGGATTTGCAATTAAAAACATTTCAACCAAATATTCCTTGCACCCCGAAAGCACCGAAGAACAATATCATGGTCGTGGATACGTTTTTGAAGATGAATCTCATCGCGAAGGCACTGAATTTGGAGTATTCCAAAATATCGGACCTAGCGGTGTTGTGCGCAACGTTTCTTTCATGAATTGCGATATTGTCGGAAAGACGATAGTAGGGGTGGTTGCCGGAACTTGCAATGGCATTATTGAAAATGTCTTTGTTGACAAAGATTGTTCGGCGATTGCTTCGACTCACTTCTATGATGACGATTGCAATGTCGGCGGGATTGTCGGACTTCAAGGAAGCGGGGAAATACGGAACGTCATAAGTCTTGCCAAAGCGGAAATTTTACCGCAGTTTACCGATTTTGACGATGAAAGTTACGATAATCCTGAAACTGAAGATGTCGTTGAAGTTTCACACATTTTTTATAACGGTGAAAAGGGATGGACAGATTCAAACGGATTGATTACTACCGGTGTCTATGCCGGAATCGGCAAAAGCTGGGCGACAGCGTCAAATTGCGTTGCTTTAGCCTTCAATGAAGGTTCATATGGCATAAGACCATTTGGTCAAACGCATTTAGCGGCCAATAACTTTAATGGAAACAGCGGCAATGAAGATATGGGTCATTTCATCAATTGTGTGGTTAAAACCGAAGACGAAATGAAAAGCAGTAGCCTTTATTCCTCTTTCTCCACTGAAATATGGAATATTGTCGAGGGTGGAATTCCAACTTTCAGAAATCCATATCCGACAGCTATTTATTAATTTTTTAGAAGTTTAAAGGAGATACGACATGGTCAAGTACTATTTTACCGGGGAAACATTTGTGATTGAAGATTATCAAAACGCTAAAACGTTTTCATCTTTTTTTCCTGCGGTCAGCGGAGTAGATGGAAAGCCGATGTGGACTTTTTATTGCTCTCGCGGTCAAGCTATTTCTTCTTTCGGAGTCAATTCCAAGTCGACGCCGATTATTCCTTTCGATAGTGCGACATTAGCCTATCAAAATATCAATTTAAAAGCCTTTAGGACTTTCTTAAAAATCAACGGAAAGTATTTTGAGCCTTTTGCTTCACTTGATAATCACAAAACCAAAATGGCGATCGATAAAGCTAAACTCACCATTGAAACCATCGAAAAAAATGTCCGTGTTACAATTAGTTATAGCAACGTGCCACATCGTCCTTATAGTGGACTTATAAGAAAAGTAACGATTGAAAATCTCGCGGATCATCAAAGTGAATTTGAAATGATCGATGGTCTTCCGATCTTTTTCCCACATGGACTTTCAAACGTCGATTACAAAGAATTAGTTTCGTTGATGGCGGCTTATTGTGAAGTGCATGATCTAGAAAAAAGGATGCCGTTTGTTAAATTTAAGACTTCGACTGCCGATTGTAGCGAAGTTAAAGAAGTTAAAAGTGGCAATGCCTTTTTATCGGTAAATCAAGATGGAGAAAAGCTTTTGAATATCGTCGATGGTTCTGTGATATTCGGCAATGATTTATCGCTTATTGAAGCCCGTAATTTCAAAAAAGGAAGCTTATCCTTTGATAAACAGCAGACCGAAAATAAATTACCATCTGCTTTCTCTTATGCGAAATTTAAACTCAAGGCCCATGAAAAATATCAATTTGCTTCGATATACGGAAAGTTTGACGATCAAATTAGTTTCCATGATGAACTAGAGCATATTACTATTCAAAAAATCGAAGCGATGATCGATGAATCGCAAAATTTAGTGGAAGAATTACTTTCACCGATTGAAGTTTCTTCGAATATTCCGCTTTTTGATATGTATGCCAAACAATCGTTATTGGATAATAATCTTCGTGGCGGATTTCCTATCGAGATATCTAAAGGCGTTCCTTATTATGTCTATAGTCGTAAACATGGCGACATGGAAAGAGATTATAATTTCTTTAAAATAGCGGATAAATATTATTCTTCAGGCGAAGGCAATTTCAGAGATGTAAATCAAAATCGGCGCAGCGACATTTATTTTTATCCGTTTGTCAAAGATTACAATATCAAAATGTTCTTTGATTTAATTCAGCTGGATGGTCAAAATCCTTTGAATGTCCGTCCTCCGCGATTTGAAATAAAAAAAGAATACGATCTTTCAAAATATCACGATCAAACATTAGAAGCCTTAGTTTCAAAAGCGTATGAACCATCATCTCTTTACGCTTATTTAAAAGATCAGAAAAAAGATGCTGAATATGAAAAGCATTTTGAAGAATTGATCGCCAATTCTTCGTTAATGATTGAGGCGAATTTCGGCGAAGGCTATTGGATCGATCATTGGACTTACAATGTCGATTTATTATATAACTATGTAAGTGTTTATCCGGATCATGTAGAAGAGCTCCTTTTTCGCGACGATTACCAATATTTTTATTCCCCGGTGATGGTTGAACCGCGTGATGAAAAATATTGCTTACTTCCTGATGGAAGAATTCGTCAATATGGTGCGATCGATCTTAAAAAATTAAAAAAAGAGTGCGAAGAACGTCATTTAGATTTAAAAAACACCGATTGGATCAAAGATAAAAGCGGACAAATTTATCAAACTACTTTGATTTCGAAAATCGTCAATTTGGCACTTGTAAAATTTTCCACTTTGGATTCACGTCAATTGGGAATCGAAATGGAATGCGAAAAACCGGGGTGGAACGATGCGATGAATGGACTTCCGGGACTTTTTGCCTCGAGTGTCGGCGAATCGATCGAACTTCTAAGACTTATCGAATTTTTCTTAGAGTATAGCGGTTCTTTTAAAGATCGTGAAATTTCTCTTTTAAATGAACAATATAGTCTCTATTGCGATATCGATCGACTTACTAAAGCACTAAGACGTCACGAATTATCTTCGTTTGATTATTGGGATTTAGTGACTGCAAGCCGCGAAAAAATGCGCGCCGTTACACACATCGATGTTACGGGGAAAGTTGTGAAAATCAAAGTTAAAAAAGTGATTTTGCTTTTTAAACGTTTACGTGAGATTCTTATTGAAGGGATCAAAGAGTCTAAAAAACTCAATCACGGAATTATTCCGTCATATTTAGTTTATGAAGTTCAAGATTATGAAAAATTAGACAAGATCAATCACAATGGTTATCCTTCGATAAAAGTGAAATCGTTTAACTTAAAAATGATTCCTCTATTCCTTGAAGCAAGCGCCCGTTCTTTTAAAGTCGGAAAAGAGATAACTTCAAAAGCAGATTATAAGGCGATAAAAAAGACAGAACTCTATGATCCGGTCATTAAAATGTATAAAACCTGCGCTTCGCTTGATGAGGCTCCATTTGAAATTGGACGTGTCCACGCTTTCACCAAAGGTTGGTTAGAACGAGAATGTGTATTTTTGCACATGACATATAAGTATCTTTTAGGACTTTTAAAAGGTGGTTATTACCGTGAATTTTATCATGAGATAAAGAGTAATTTTGTCTATAATCTCGATCCTTATATTTATGGAAGAAGCCCACTTGAAAGTTCTTCGTTTATTGTACCGACTTGTAATCCAGACGATAAGTTGCATGGACAGGGATTCTTTGCAAGGTTGACAGGAGCTAACGCAGAGTTCCTCGACATGTTTAATACGATGATCTTTGGCAAAAATTTATTTGTGGTCAAGGATCAGCAATTGAAATTGAATTTAAATCCATTGTTGGAGAAAAGATTCTTTAAAAAGGATGGTACTTTCAGCTTTAAGTTATTAAATAAAGTAAAAGTTACTTACATCAATCCTAAAAATATCAATGCTTACGAAAAAACTAAATTAACCTACATTATCGATAATCAAGAATACGATGAAGTGGTAGGTTCCTTAGCGGAAAAAATCCGCGATGGTGAAATCGATAAATTGAGCGTCGTGATCGAATAGGAGGTAAGGTCATGAAAAAATCACATTTGTATTTAGCACTTTGTGCATTGTCTTCGCTTTCGGTATTGGTCGGATGTGGCAATGAAAGCGAACCGGAAAAGAAAGAACTTGCAGTCAGCATTGCCGAAGATTGTCCAAGTCGCGTAGAATGCGGAAATCAAATCGAATTAAAAGCTGTCGTCAATAACGACGATTCTAATCAAGGAGTGAAGTGGACCGCGGATGATCCGCTTGTCGCTTCGATTAGTGAGGACGGAAAATTGACGGGTCTTTCTCAAGGAACGACTAAAGTCAAAGCGACTAGCGTAGCTGATCCCGATAAAAGCGCGGAAGTTACAGTTAATGTCAATTACAATGGTCTTATAAGCGTTTCAATCACTACTAAACCGACTTCGATTAGAGTCGGGGAAACGATCAAATTAAGTGGTTCCGTTCAAGGCGATAGTACGGGAAGTGGAATCGGCTGGATGGTTAATAACGAAGCGTTAGCGACTATCGATCAAGAAGGTAATTTACGCGCGATTCAAAGAGGTATTGAGGGAAAAGTAATCGTGAATGCGTTCTCTAAAATCAATCCGACAAAACAAAGCGAAAACTTAGTGATCGATATTCTTCCTTCCGCGGATGGAAAAGAAGCCATTGAAGAAGAAGTTGAAAAAGTCGGAGATTATCGCTTGATTTTCAAAGATGACTTTTCGAGCAATAACCTCAATTACAATAACTGGGAAGTGATGATCGGAGACGGAAAGAAATATAATGTCGAAGATTGGGGTAACCAAGAAAAACAATTTTATCGTGAAGACAATATTAAATTTAAAGATTCGATGATGTATATTACCGCGAAAAGAGAAGAAGGTCGTAACGATACGCGCGGTAAAAATTACACCAGCGGCAGAATCCGTTCCCAAGAAAAAGTATCCTACACCTATGGTAGAATCGAAGCGAGGATCTCTTGCCCGTATGGTGATGGTTTGTGGCCGGCTTTCTGGATGCTTCCCGATAATAACAAAACTAAGAATCCATATGGAGGATGGCCCAATAGCGGTGAAATTGATATTATGGAAGTACGTGGAAGAATTCACGGCTCGATGTTTGGCACCATTCACTATGCGACAGCTCAAGGTGCTCATACTTCAACGGCCGGAAATTATCTTTTCCCGCAAGGTCAAGATATTTCAAATTTCCATGTCTATGCTGTAGAATGGGAAGAAGGATCCCTTAAATGGTATTGCGACGGTAATTTATTTTACACCGCCGATGCGAATAATGATCCATGGAGCGTCAAAGAAGAATCGGGAGAATTTCCTGCCCCGTTTGATCAAAATTTCCACATCTTATTAAATATGGCAGTCGGTGGTAACTTCGATGGCAATCGTTTGCCGGTCAATTCTGATTTACCGGCGAATATGATGATAGATTACGTCAAATGGTTTAAGAAATAAGGAGAAGAAACATGAAATTTAATACCCCCAAAACCGAAGAGGAAAAAGAAGAAATCCGCAAGGCCAAGGCCCTTCGTAAAGAAAAAGAAAAGCAAGACGAAGAACAGGAAAAACTTTTAGAGAAAAAACGGGAACGCGTTTATAAAGAGATGATTGAATATCAAAACAAACATCGCTTAGAACCGAAAGTTGCTCCTGAAGATAGCTTTATCTCTTTACAACATATCAATAAAATCTACGGTAACAGAGTTCAAGCGGTCTTTGATTTTAACTTAGAAATCAAGGAACATGAATTTATCGTTTTTGTCGGTCCGTCAGGATGTGGTAAATCGACGACTTTAAGAATGATCGCCGGTCTTGAAGCGATCACGTCCGGTGATTTGTATATCGATAAAGTTTATTCGAATGATTTAGAACCAAAAGATCGTAATCTTTCAATGGTCTTCCAAAACTATGCGTTATATCCCCATATGTCGGTTTATAACAACATGGCTTTCGGGTTAAAGATGCGTAAAGTTCCAAAAGAAGAAATCGATGAAAAAGTTCATCGTGTCGCTAAAATCTTGCAACTTGAAGAATATTTGGATCGTAAACCGAAGGCGTTGTCGGGCGGACAATGTCAACGTGTGGCTTTAGGAAGAGCGATCGTACGTGACACTAAATTGTTTTTGATGGATGAACCTTTATCCAATCTTGATGCCAAACTGCGTGTTCAAATGAGAAGCGAGATTGTCAATCTTCATGAAACTTTAGGGTCAACGACGATTTACGTTACTCATGACCAAACGGAAGCGATGACGATGGCAACACGCATCGTCGTCATGAATAAAGGAAGAATACAACAAGTCGGTACTCCAAAAGAAGTGTACAATCATCCGAGCAATATCTTCGTGGCCACCTTTATCGGTTCTCCGGCGATGAATATTTTAAAAGCCACTTATGATCATGGTAAATTGATTTTGCAAAATGGATTTGAAATTGAATTGACAAAAAAACATCAAAAAGCTCACGATGATTTTTACGCACAAGAGATATCAAGACTCAAACAACAAAAAGAAGATTTGCTTGGAAAAGATCAAAGTGTTTTGAGTGAAGAAGAAAAAATCCTCGACAGTCAAGAAATCAATTCGATCGATAAACAGTTATCGATTATCGACACTTACTTGAAAGAAGGAAAGCATCAAATTATTTTTGGGGTGCGCCCGGAAAATATCACCGAAAACGGAATGTCTACCAATGCGACTAACCTTTCAAAACCTTTGAAGGTCGAAGTGATGACAGCGGAATTGCTCGGTCAAGAATATTTCATTCATACGATGGTTAAAGATGAGCGCTTAATTGCGAAACTTTCCGCGGTTCGCGATATCAATAACCATGAAGAAATCGAGATCGTATTTGACCTTGACAAAGTCCATCTATTCGATGTGAATACCGAAAAATATATCGCATGATATACGATTTATTGACAGATACTTTCTTTAATAACTTGAAAAAAAAGATCACCATGTATGTTGCAATGATGATCTTTCTCGCTATCGCGATCGTCTTATGCATTGTCTTAACTTTCGTTTTACAGAATCGAGAAACGATGATGTGGTTTGTATTCGGTAGTACGATTATCTGTAGCCTTTGTGCCGGTTTTATGTCTTTTTTGTGGTTTAGTGTCGTTAATCCTCAAAGAAAAATTTTGACGCTTATCTATAACGCTGAACGTAGTCGTCCTAAAATGAACGTGATGAAGATCAGCAAAATAAATCGTAATTTTGAAATATATGAAGGTTTTGACGTATGTAAAATCGAAGTGATCGATGGCGAATTAAATAAAACGTTACATTACTATCTTTTGGCGGATTATTTAAAAGACTTGAAAGAGCAAAAAAACTATCGGATAGCTGTTTTTAATCGCGTGATTGTGAAGATTGAGGAAATCTAAGATGAAAGAATTATCGAAGAGAAAGTTATCGCGGTATTTTGAATATAATTGGATTTTTCTTATCGTCGTTTTTCTTTTGTTTTATTGCTTGTTTTATTACTCGCTCAATAAAATCAACGAATATAAAGATGAAGAAAAAATCAATATCTTCGTAGAGGGTGAACGATTGATCGATGAAACCTTCGCCCAAGATTTAAAAGAGCATGATCCTCGGATTCTAGAATATAATTTTTATTTATATTCTCCTGAAGATCCTAAACTATTTGATTTTTATGAAGCCTTTGGAAAAAATGCCGATATATTGATTCTAAGAGAGCAAGATTTAATCGACGTTTCAAACTTGATTAAGGATAATTTTCTTGAAATCGATTCACAAATGAAAGAGCAAATTGTTAGTGATGAAGTGATGGTAGAATACTATAATTATCAAACTGAAAGTTACGGTATAAAAATTTATGATCATGAAAATCCGTTATTTAACAATCGATACCATTTTGATCAATGGATAGAATTTAACCCAATCGATAATTTTTATATGGTTTTTGCCAAAAATAGTTTAAAATTCGGAAAGTCAGATGACTTGAATGATATGGCGCTTCAAACGGCAAAATTTATTCTAGAAAGGTACGCGCATGATTGAAAATTTTAATGAAGGCAATTTACCTTTAAGTAGACGAGGACAAATTCTCGATGTTTTACGATATCATCTTTTTGAAATCATAACTTGCAGTATCTACACGTTTTTATTTGCGTTACCTTCGATATTGTGGATCGTCTTTGTGGGATTCTCTTCGCTTTTTGATGAAAATCAATTGTTGAATGTGGTTTTAATCTATGGCGTTTTGATCTTTCTTTTGATGGTCATGTCATTGGGCTTTGCCGGAGGATTATATTTTTTTAAACGGCTGCTCTTTAATGAAGGAGCCAATGTCACAAAAGATTTCGCTTTGGGAATTAAGAAAAACGGTAAATCTTTCGCGAAGATTTTTGCTCTGTGTGGAATATTTTATCTTATTTTACATACTTCTTTATCTTTAATAAGCATTATGGAACTTAATAGCAATCTTAAAATTATTTTAAGCGGTCTTAGCTACGCTTTGTTTTTCTTGGTCTTAATCGTGATTTTATATATGCAGACGCAGACGATTTTGTATCAAGTGACATTTAAACAGTTGCTTAACAATGCTATGAGATTTACTTTTGGATATCTGCATAAAAATATCTTAATTTTCATATTGGTGATGATACCATTTTTACTATTTGAGTTTATCCCTTATAATTTTGCCATATGGATCAGTATTTTTATTTCCATGGTTTTCTATTTTGGATTTGCTCAAGTAGTATTTATGGCTTTTTCTCTTCATGTCTTCGACATGACGATCAATAAAAATCAATTTAAAGAGATTTATCGGAAAGGATTGAAAAAAAATGAAACAGATCACTTCAACTTATAATCATTATTTTAATGAAAAGCATTGCGACGCCTACAAAAGTAATCCGGAAATAATCGTTGACGATAAGATTACTTACCAAACCCATTTAGGCTTTGGCGGGGCTTTTACCGACGCGGCATGTTCGATTTTTGAAAAATTGAACGAAGAGCAAAAAGCGAAGGTATTAGATGCCTATTTTTCAAAAGATGGGCTTAATTATAATTTGGGACGTCTTACAATTGGTTCTTGCGATTTTGCAACAGCGGATTATGATTATGCTTTTAAACCCGATTGTTCGGATTTTTCTTTGGCTTACGATGAAAAACACATCTTACCATTTGTTTATAAAGCTCTTCAAAAGAACGATATCACCTTTATGGCTTCGCCATGGTCACCACCGAAAATGTTTAAAACAACGAATGAAAAATGTCGTGGTGGATATCTTAAAGAAAGCAGTTATGATGATTATGCCAAGTATCTTACTTTATATTTGAAATTCATGAAACAAGCGGGAATCGAAATTTCGTGGATGAGCATTCAAAATGAACCGGTGGCAGTTCAAAGTTGGGAGTCTTGTATTTTTACTCCTCAAAACGAAATGAAACTAGGTAAGAAAATTTATGAAAACATTCAAAAAGAAAAATTAAATACCAAGTTGTTGTTTTGGGATCATAATCGCGACGTCATTGTCGAACGTGTTCAAGGATATTATGAAGACGATCAGGCAGATGAGATTATATATGGTTTTGCTTATCATTGGTATGAGGGATATTGTTCACGCAATCTTAAAAAAGTACATGATATGCATCCAAGTAAACACTTGATTTTTACCGAAGGTTGCATCGAACTATTAGGACTTAATCCTCAAGATCCATCAAGTGCTAGCGGAACGATGAAAAATGCGTTGCGTTATGCCAAAAACTATATTTTGGATAGTTTAAATTACACGGAGGGTTTTATTGATTGGAATTTGCTTTTGGATGAAAAAGGTGGCCCTAATCACGTCGGTAATTATTGCGAAGCGTTGATTATGTTTGATACTAAAACCAAAGAGTTACACTTTAATCCGAGTTATTATATCGTCAAACATTTTGCGCATTTTATTGAAAAGGGAGCTAAAAGAATCGATGTTAAAAACCAAAGTGAGTTGCTGGTTACATCTTATAAAAATCCTAGTGGTCAAATTATAGTGATTATTGCTAATGAGGGTTCTAGTAAAGAGACAACTATTCAAATTAACGATATTACCTACAAATTATCTATTGATGCAGAATCAGTTACGACGCTTGTAATTTAATAATTTTGATTTATGGTTAAATAATAGTCTTATCATGTCAAATAAAATAATATTATAAAACCTGACTTTTGGAGAAGAGAGCAAAAATAAGGAAATTATATCTAAAGATATAAAAGAGCAAAAATAACTAG
>CANQCZ010000002.1 GCA_947591215.1 uncultured Bacilli bacterium
CGGAATAGGTAGACGCACAAGACTTAAAATCTTGCGATAGCAATATCGTACCGGTTCGATTCCGGTTCTGGGCACCAAATTAAATCTTACCTATAGTAATCGCTATAGGTTTTTTATTTAATTGCGGATTTATTGATAATTTTTTTCAAGACGTGGTAAAATAAAACCCGTGAATGAGGTTTAATTATATGTATAGCATGGAAGATCAAGTCAATATGGTATTAGATAAAATTCGTTCATTTATCGCTGCTGAAGGTGGCGATGTGACTTTAAATCATATCGATGATGGCATAGTCTATGTGGATATGCATGGTGCTTGTCAAGGATGTGCTTACGCCGATGATACGATCTCTTCCGTTGTCAAAACGATAGTGATGGAAGAAGTGCCTGGGGTCATCGACGTTCGACAAACAAACAATCAATAAGTATTTAATAATTTAAAAATCCGCATTATTTATTTGTAAAATGCGGACTTTTATTATTTTCTAAATTTATTTTTAAGATCCGGTGCTTTCGTATCTTTTTGCACATTTAGTCCAAATAAATATCGATAGACATAGCATAATCGCGGTAATTGCAATAATCAAAATACTTAAAAGATAAGGATTCAATGACGGATTTAAAATATTAGAAACCGGATAATAAATACATAATCCCAAAGGAATGATAAAAGAAAATATAAACCGAATAATCCTCGGGAAAATGTTCAAAGGATATTTTGAATACATCGCAAAATTATAGACAATTTGTAAATATGCGCCAGTCCTTTTAAAGACAAATGCCAAACCGGCGATAATAATTTTGAAACTTGTAATTAATAAACTAGCACCTATAATTCCAACTACTAGCAAAAGAACATTACCAAAAGAAATTACTAAGTTAAGATTCATAGAGCAAAAAATAATCATAAAAATCGCCGTTAAAATTTCACCAAATGCTTCTAATTGAATTTCACAAGCGATAGTTTGAAATAAAACAGGGAGTGGTCTAAGAAAAAAGCTATCCATCGTTCCATTTCGCACTTCAAAATAAGCGACACTCCATAATTTATCGGTAAAAAGATGATCTAAGCCAATTGCAAGATTGGTGATACCATATAATAATCCTATTTCATACATATTCCATCCATCTAAAGACGGGACTTGCGAAACAATCAAAAACAATGTCAAAATAGAAGTGATTTCAGTAAACAAAAAAGCGATAATTCCTATAATCGTATTCGATTTATATGATAATTTTGACATTAACGACAATTTTGCGTAAGTAAAATATAGTTTTAAATATCGCATGGTTAACCCCCTTGAACGACGATCTTTTTAATGCAGTGATTAAAAAGAAAATGATTTGCTATCTCAGAAATCAGAATATAACCCAAAGCTAAACTTAAATAAGTTAACGCTCCGTAAATATCGATTTTTCCCATTAAAACCAAGATCGGAGTAGAACTTAAGAATGCAAATGGCAAATACGAAAAAATCACTCCTGCAAAACCCATATATGACAATGGTACGGCTGCTCCGGATAAAAAACTTCTAATCGCATTCATAAACATGTTTAGACCAAACATATGTTGCGTATAAAATGTGAGCATTCCCATCATATAACCAAGCGCATCATTAATTAAAATAGCGACTAATAAAAAACACAAAAAGAATAAAACGTTAACAGCAAACATCAACGGTTCAAAATGCACAAATCCGCAACTTATAAAAACAATATATAAAATGGCAAGTAACGGTAATGCGACAAAGATCACTTGAAAAAATACTTGACCAAAACAAGTGAACAAATGGCGCAAGCGATACGAAACCGGTTTAGTTAATGTATTGACAATCGTCCCGTCGCGAACCTCAACATAGATGTTCCAACTGGTTTCACTGCTTATGGCACTGGCGAAAATCGTCGCAGTGGCTACATATAAAATCATCTCTTGAAAAGTAAAGCCATTAATGACACTATTCATTCCTTCTGGAGCATTACGATATATCGCTTGATAAAGGAAGAAAATAAATAAAATTTCAATTGTTCCAATAAATATCCAGCCATACATTTGTGCTTTATAAGCTAGTGCCGATTTCATACCGGCTCTAAAAAATGGTGTATATTTAGCTAACTTATTATTTAGTTTCTTCATTTTGAGCATATAACTCCTTAGTTATTTCTTCTATTCCGATATCAAATATTTTAAAGTCGTTTATTTTATATTCCCCGATTAGGATTAAAAGCAGTGCGTCTAAATCTACGTCATTTAAAGAAAAGGAAAGTTTGATATTATTTTCAAGTTTCTCGATCGTTATTTTTTCACAGAAAAGTTTGATCCGTTCTTCCTTAAAACCTTCAAAAAAAGGAAAAACAATATTTTTAATATTTCCGAATTGATATTTGATGCTTTCAAGATTTCCGTCATAAAGAATTTTACCTTTATCGATTATGATGATTCTCGAACACAACTCTTCAATATCTTTCATATCGTGCGTAGTTAAAATAACCGTCGTATTATAGTGACGATTCAACTCCTTAATAGCCTTTCTGATCTTGTCTTTAACGAGTACATCAAGACCGATGGTCGGCTCATCTAAATACAGAATCTTAGGATTATGAATAAGACTCGCGGCAAAATCAGCTCTCATTCTTTGCCCTAAAGATAAACTCCTGACATTTTGATTCATAAACGATTTCAAATCTAATAAATCGCAAAGATAATTGAATCTTTCTTCAAAATCTTCGTCGGATACTCGATAAACGGATTTTAAAATTTTAAAAGTTTCAATAAGCGGGATATCCCACCATAATTGAGTTTTTTGACCAAAAACCACTCCGATTTCTTGATTGATTTCTTTCCGATGCTTCAAGACTGATTTTTGATTAATTAACACTTCTCCCTCACTTGGGAAAAGGATTCCGCACATCATTTTAATCGTCGTCGATTTACCTGCCCCGTTAGCACCGATATAACCGACGATTTCTCCTTGTTCAATATTAAAAGAAATGCCCTTTACTGCTTCAATATCTTGATATTTACGCGAAAAAAGAGTTTTTATCATTGAACCCAATCCATTGCCACGAATTGGTTTTTTAAAGGTCTTTGACAAATTTTTAACTTCAATCAGCGGCATAAAACTTCACCTCACTATCAAATATAAAGACCATTAAATATAAAAGCAAGTGCCACTTTTTTTAAGTAGCAATATCTAAATTATCATTATTTTTCTTTATTTAAATTAAATACTGATTATAAAAACATTATTTGGTAACAAAGATAAAACCGCAGGCATTTGGTCCCCAATGGCAAGCGATGACAGGATCTATGTTATCAAAATCACTCATCAATGGGAGATATTTTTGATCCACCAAGTTTAATAGTAGCTTTAAGTTTTTATCTTTATAAGTATAAGATGCAATGATCGGATAAGACGTATCGATAGTTTTATCCAATTCCGCAGCGATATATTTCGCCGCATTCTTCAAACCGATCTTTTTGCATTCCACTTTTACATAACCATCTTTAAAAGTAATGACCGGTTTAATGTGAAAACTAGTTCCCAATATCCAGTCTTTTATAGATAAACGTCCGCCTTTCAACAAGTAGTTTAATGTTTCGGGAATCGCCAAAATCTTAATACGCGGAATCAAATTTTGAATTTTATCGACAATAAAATCGAGTGGTTGATCACGATATTTATTAATTTCTTCTACTAAAATACGCACACCACCGACTGCGACCATCGTATCAATGACTTTAACTCTGGGATTATCTTCAAATAATACTCTTATTGAATCAAAAGTACTTGAAAGTTTAGAGGAGAACACCAAAATAATGACCTCATCACCGGATTCAGTATATTCAGATACTTTTTTTTCAAGTTTATCTAAATATGGTAAAGATGTTTTAGGAAAAAGTTTATTAGTAATCAACATATCGTAAAATTCATCGATCGATTGATCGATGCCATCTTCATATTCCTTTTCACCCATTAAATAACGTAGAGGAATAATTTCAATATCATATTTACTTTTTTCGTCTTGCTTGATACTGCTTCCCGAATCAACAAATACTCTCAGCATAAACTTCCTCCTATCAAATATATTTCAGTCACGTTAGTTTCGATTTTTCAAATCAAGTTATTACATTAATAATTATATAATATTTGTGATTTACAATATTATATTAAATTTGTAAATATTTAATTTCTAATTTATCTTAATTTGTTCGGCGTTATTTTTTTCTCATTTATATATACAATATTACTACTTTCAAAAAGAACCCCTCTTAAATTAAACATTTTTTGAGGGGTAATTCAACATCGATGGCTGGGGTAGCTGGATTCGAACCAGCGCATCTGGGGTTCAGAGTCCCATGTCTTACCGCTTGACGATACCCCAATCGGTAAAAGATATTATAACATACTAAAAGGTGAAATCAAGAAGAGTTATCAATTTCATTCCAAGAGCCATGCGATAGGACGGATGGAATACATATTAATTAAATAGATGTGAACTTTTTTTAAATCATCCATCATCGATTTTATATTTTCTCGATATCTGATTACTTCTAATTTAATATCTTTTTTTATTCCATAATGATCTTCAAAAAGATCGAATATTTTTGTCGGAAAAAGAAGGCGAGCAAAAAGTAAAGTAGCATCAAAGGTATTAAAGTTGTATGCAGGTAAAAATTGAATTAATTCTTCAGAGGATATAAGTCCGGCTTTATATAATTCAGCAAGATCGCGAATCGGAGAATCTACTACGAGATTAAAAGGATTAAGAAACGTGTAAGCGTCTAAACTGTTTAATCGCTTATGTGCTAAAGTAGTATTAGTAATATCATCACCAAAATCTAATCGAGCATCTGAAAGATATTGAATAGCATTTTCCGCCATTCCTAAAGCGTGAGTGACACTTTCAACTGCTTGTACGTAAAAATAATTATCGACTTTTAAACTCGGTAAAGCTTTATCTTCAATTAATTCAACTTTGTTTTCCCATAATGTTTGAAGATATGAAACCTTCATTTTATTTTCTTGTCCGGCATTTTTAAAGTTTACATGCATGGTGAAAACATCGTTTAGGGTCACTTTGTCGTCTTTAACTGCCACTAAAGACACTTGCCCATATTCAGAATTTGACGCATACCGTTGATCTCTTGAAACAATAATTTTAGCGCCCATATGCGGAAAATAATACAAGATATTTGATAAAAAATCATCGTAATCTTTCAATTCTTTTTCGGTTTTATTGTTTAGTTCTAATTTAAAATGCCACCCTTGATAATCAAATTCCGAAGCATATTCATCATTCGGATAATATCCATATTTATCAAAAATGAAGGCTCTCATATTTCATAAACCTCCCCGATACCCTTAGTTACGCCTTCAACAGTGTGAGTACCTAGATAATAACTAGGGACTTGTCCTTCAATAAGCGTCATTGAAAACGGAATATTGATGGTATATTCATACTCATTAGCCATCAAAGGCAGCAATACTTGTGCCTCTACCTTACAAACAACTTCTAAACTAACCAAAGCATTGTTTATACCGAATGATTGGACATTGCTGACACAGTTAGTTTCAACTGATCCAATCAAAGAAAATTTTACCGGTATTTTAGAGCCCAAATTATTTAAGAACAGATTATTCATTATTAAAGAAAAAGGAATTTCGTAAATGATGCCTTTTTGTGGATAATCACTAGTAATCTCTTCATCAAATAACGGAGAGATTCCGTTTTCAACCTCTTTAAGATTTTTATAAATCGCCTTAGCACTATAACTAAGCAACCGATTGATTAATTCAACATTATATGACATCTTTTGATCAATCTGACTATTGATAAAATCATCCTTTGAAAAATTAGCAATTTCTTCGTGGATGGTTTTAGCAACAACCAAAGTGGTGATTCTTTCTGTCTCGATTTGTGCCACTTCACTATAATGTGTTTTCAAGGAATTTGAAGCGTTTATTAGCAACACAAAAACGCCACAAATCGTTAAAAGTAATGTCATTACAAAGCGGAACAAAAAAGAAATGCGCATATTCTTCACCTCTTAAAGAATATGCGCACGACTTTTATCTTATATCTTAAATAAATTTTCAATCCGATTTAAAACCACAAATCCTTCACGATTATAGACATCTTCGCGATTATAAGTAATTTCCTTTCCGTCAGGTTTTAAAATTACTCCTCCTGCCTCTTTAACAATAATATCAAAAGCGGCGATATCCCATTCCTTGGTATGCGGTGTAACACGATAATAAACTTCTCCCTCTCCTTTTGAAATCAAACACGCTTTAATCGAGCTTCCGCTTTTTACTAGACGCGTAATTTGAGGATATTGTTCCTTCAAATTCAATTCTCTTGAATCAGCATGAAATCTTGAAATATATTGGGTAAGATCTATTAATTTATCATTTACATGAATTTTAATTTTTTGATTGTTGCTATCAACATAATATGCACCATCGCCTTTAGTGGCAAAATATAATTCATTTTTAGCCGGTATGGCAACTACTCCGGCAACGATTTCTCCGCGATAAGCAAGCGCGATATTAGTCGTGAATTCATCATTACGATGAATGAAATCTTCAGTTCCGTCAACAGGATCGACAATAAACACATAATCGTTTTTAAGTCTGCTTTTATCATCCAAAGATTCTTCCGTTAATAATGCGTATTGCGGAAAATTTTCTTTTAGATGTTTGGAAATAATCATGTCTGCTCCTTTATCAGCTTTAGTAACAGGAGATTTATCTTCCTTTATTTCTATTTTGAAATCCTCATGATAAACTTTTAAAATATGCTCTCTTGCCATTTTGCAAGCTTCTAACATCACTTTTAATTCTTGATTATACATTTTGTTTCTCCTCTAACGTTTCGTCAATTACTTTTAAAACATCGTGATATTGTTCTAATTTAGAGAGACGACATCCTGAAGCTTGTAAATGCCCGCCACCACCAAATTGCAACGCGATTTTTTGTACATCATAGCCTTTAGAACGGAATTCGACGCGTACTTCTCCTTCTTCTGATTCTGCAAAAAACACCCAAATCTGAGCCGTACCTGAAAGTGAATTTACTAAAGAAGCCGCAGTATTATAATCGATCTTTAAATCAGCAATTGTTTTTTTGTCGAACACCATATATGTCGCACCACCCATGCTTCTACAATAATTCAAGTAAATAAAACCTTTAACCTTTAGAATCTTTTCATCGACTGCATACAAAATATCGTAAAGTGGCTCAGGATTAAAACCACTTTCGAATAAATATGATGCCATCTTAAAAGTATTAGACGAGGTTGGAGCATATAAGAATCGATTGGAATCAGTAACCATACCTAAATAAAGTGCTCTTGCAGTTTGTTCTTTCAGTTTAATTCCATTTTGATATAAAATCGAGGCCACGAGTTCACTGCATGACACACACGAGGTATCAACACAATCTATACAACCAAAATGTTCTTGCGGAACATGATGATCGATTTTAATTAATTCTTTCGCCATTGAAAAGCGTTGATCTTCTATTCGATTTTTAGTGCTGACATCTAACACTATCGCTAATGATGAAGCGATAGTTTCATCGCTCACTTCATCCATTTCACCTATTAATGGTATAAATTTTTTTAAACCACTTCCTAAAGCAAATACTTTTTTGTGAGGAAATTCTTGTAAAATCGCATTTTTTAAACCGATTTGTGATCCATAGCAATCCCCGTCTGGAACGATATGACCAAAAATCGTAATCACATCATATTTACTAATCAAACTCCAAATTTCTTTTTTCATATTCATTATCTTTCTTTATAAATTAAAAGCCTCTTTTAAAGGGGCTTTTATAACTTAAGCTTTATTTATTGAACCAAAGATCGCACATTTGGTTTTAACCACTTCGGCAATACCTTTTTTACCCGGACCGATAACTTTACGTGGATCGTAAACTTTTTCGTCATTTTTTAAAACTTCTCTTACGATTTTAGTCCAAGCTTGCTGACATTCGGTATTGACATTAATCTTACATGTTCCAAGAGAAATAGATCGTTTAATTTGATCTTCGGGAATTCCAGAACCGCCATGTAAGACAAGAGGAATACCAACTAATTTTCCGATTTCTTCCATCTCTTTAAAACCGAGTTTCGGTTCTCCATGATATGGTCCATGAACCGATCCAAGAGCCGGAGCCAAGCAATCAATTGATGTTTCTTTAACGAGTCTAACACATTCGCTCGGTATCGCATACATCGATTCGGCAACCACATTATCCTCTTGACCACCGACGCGACCAAGTTCCGCTTCAACCGAAACACCGCGAGCGTGAGCGTAAGCTACCACTTCTTTACATTGACGAATATTTTCTTCAAGTTCATAATGCGAGGCATCGATCATCACGGAAGTAAATCCGGCATCAATTGCCGCTTTACAAACTTCGACCGAATCACCATGATCAACATGCAAAGCAACCGGAACGGTAATGTTATGGTCTTTAATCAATCCTTTAACTAATCCGACTACGGTATTCCATCCTCCCATATATTTTGAAGCACCGGAAGTAACTCCTAAAATAACTGGACTATTAAGTTCTTGGCAAGTATCTAAAATTGCCGCGGTCCATTCTACATTATTGATATTAAATTGCCCAACAGCATATTTTCCATCACGGGCCTTGTTCAACATTTCTTTCATGCTAACTAATGGCATATATTATCCTCCTCATTTCTTAGCGATATTATTATAGCATATAGTCTAAAAAATAACCACAACGAAGTATAAAAAAGTCCCTAAATTAGGGACTTGAAATTAAGAGTTAAATTCTTCTAATATTCTTCATCATAATCTTCTTCTGAATCATGATTACGATCTTCTTCGTCTTCTGCTTCTTCATCAGAATCTAAATCTTCATCGTAATCTTTTTCTCTATCTTCATCTTCAGATTCTAGATCTTCGTCAGCTTCTTCCTCTACATCGCGATAAACATCATTCATATCGATGTGAACTTTTTCGAAAACATAACGTTCACGAAGATCCCAAGTGTTTTCGCCAAGAGTAATAAACCGACCATCAAGGCTCAAGTTAGTGTAAAATTTTCCAATTTTTGCATTGGCTTCTTCTTCGCTAAAACCTTGAATTTGGCTTACTTCCTGCCATAACTTATTGAATTCGACAGGTGCTTTTTTCTTTAAAACAAGTTCATAGGCAATATCTAGATTTGATTTTTGTACCATTGCTGTTGTCCCCCTACATTCTTTCAGGTGCCGTAACACCGATTAAATCTAGCGCGTTTTTCATAACAATCTCACTAGCTTTTGTGAGTGCTAAACGCGATGAAGTTAATTTAATATTACTGCGATTCAAAACACGACACTCCGTATAGAATTCATGAATTGCGGTCGCTAACTTCTGAATATAAATACTAATCTTGTAAGGCGCTCTTGTCAAGGCAGCTTGCAAAACTTCGCGTGGAAAATCGTTAAGGACTTTTAAAAGATTAAGTTCTTTCTCTTCTTTTAATTCTTTTCCATCTTCGTCTAATGGCAAATCTTTACCTTGATCAAGCAACGCGCATAAACGCGCATGCCCGTATTGAGCATAATAAACCGGATTAGAGGCTTCTGTCTTTTTGGCGAGATCCAAATCAAAATCTAAATGACTGGAAGCCGCACGTGCAACAAAGAAGTAACGTACTGAATCAACACCGACTTCTTCACATAATTCTTTCATCGAAACCGCATTGCCGGTTCTTTTTGACATTTTGTATTCTTTTCCATCTTTGAAAAGTCGCACCATTTGAATAAGTTCGATATCAAGAATATCCGGATCATATCCAATCATCGCTAGCGACGATTTCATTCTTTCGATATAACCATGATGATCGGCCCCTAAGCAATCGATGAGTTTCGTAAAACCTCTTTCTAATTTATCTTGGTGATAGGCAATATCAGGTAAAAGATATGTATAAGATCCGTCAGATTTGACAATAACTCGATCCTTATCATCGCTAAAATCAGTCGTCTTTAAAAATTTAGCGTTATCTTGTTCATAAATATAAGGTTGGAGTTGCGATAAAACTTTTTCAATTCTCCCTTCGTTACGTATGCGAAGTTCAGAACTGAAAACATCGAATTCAACTCGAAACATTCTTAAATCTTCACGCAATTTTTCTAATTCAAGCTCTGTACCACGTTTTTTAAGAAAATGTTTAAAATCTTCATACGGAGCCTTTAACATCGAATCGCCGATTTCTTGTTTGATTGTTTTTGCAATCATTTTAATGTCATCTGCATGATACCCATCGTCTGGAAAAGGTATGGAAAAATCATTGAAAGCCTCATGATAACGCACAAATAAACTTTTGGCCAAATTTTCAATTTGATTACCAGCATCATTCACGTAAAATTCTCGTGTTACATCGTAGCCGATTTTTTTATAAAGTCGGCAAATACTATCACCAATCGCCGCGCCTCTTGCATGACCCAAATGTAAGTCTCCGGTGGGATTAGCTGAAACATATTCAACATTTATTCTTTGATTTTGGCCATAGTTTGAAGATCCGTAATTTTCTTTTTCGTCAAAAATCCTTTTCAAAACTTTAGTAAGGCTTTCATTACGCATGAAAAAATTAATAAATCCCGGCCCTGCAATCTCCACTTTTTCAATAGATTCTTCTTGAAGATTATCCTTTAAAGACAAAGCGATATCTCGGGGCGCTTTATGCAATTCTTTTGCCATTTGCATCGCGACGTTAGTAGCGTAATCACCGTGTTCTTTTTCTT
The DNA here is from genome assembly GCA_947591215.1 of uncultured Bacilli bacterium. Classification (GTDB taxonomy): domain Bacteria; phylum Bacillota_I; class Bacilli_A; order RFN20; family CAG-449; genus CANQAG01. The sequence continues at coordinate 10,769 of CANQCZ010000002.1, forward strand.
TAGAACGTTCAATAACAATCCGTTCCAAAGCAAGTTCAACACCCATGTTTTTCAACGCTTTTTGGATCAACATTTTTAGTTTAATTTCGATATTTTCCATCACTCCACCCTCTCTAGACAAACCTTATTTTCTTGCCATGTTTCACTATCAAGTTTTAATCGATAATGAAATTTATATTTGTCTTGTGCAATTTTTAACTCCATTAATTCAATGTAAATCGACTGAAGCTTATATCCTTGTAGACGATATAGCATTCGTGATTCATTTTTACTTAACGATAGAAACAAAGACAATTCGTTTGATTTTTCAAACATTTCAAGATGATTATCAAATACACGAAGCGAAACTTCCAAGAGTCTATCATCAATTTCAAATTCAAATTCACGCTTGTTTAACTTAATGTCATGTGACTTTAAAAATCCTATATAGGTCATATTGTTTTCCGGTAAATCTTTCACCGATAAAGTTAAACGCCATTTTTCCATATGATAATATCCCATTAGGATATTAAACAATTGTTTTTCTAATTTCAAGTCAATTTCGCATTGATAATTTTTTTTAATCAATCACAATTCTAAATGAATGTTTTTTATAATTTTTCTCAAAATATATTTGAGGCGATTAAAATGAAAAAATTTCTATTATATTTAAGTTTAATAGTACTTATTCTTTTAAGTGGCTTCAATCTTGCACTCATCGTTTCTCCAGAAATACGAATCTCCCATCCGTTAGAAGAGAAAATTTATAACGCTCAAGAAGAATTAATATACTCCAAAGTTCACGGAGAGTTCGGAACTTACGTTCCACTTGAAAAAATTGCCGATAGTCTTAAAGAAACAATCATTGCCATCGAAGATCGAGAATTTTATTCTCATAAAGGCATCAATCTCAAAAGAATCGTTTCAAGCATGTTTTCAAATATTCAAAGTGGCGAAATCGTTGCCGGTGGTTCCACTATTACGCAACAATTAGCACGCACACTTTTTCTCGACAATTCAAAAACTTATGACCGTAAGTTAAAAGAGATCTTTTTAGCTAAAAAGATCGAACGATCCTATTCAAAAGATAAAATCTTAGAGCTTTATTTAAACAGTGTTTATTTTGGTCACAACTTATATGGTATCGATAGCGCAGCACACTTTTATTTTAATAAGAATCCCTTGGAATTAAGTTATGGTGAAAGTGCGGGTTTGGTTGGAATTATTAACGCACCCGGGATATATTCCCCTTTCATCGACCTTGAAGCATTTAAAGAAAAGCAAAAAAGTATTCTTTATACTTTATATGAATTAAATATTATCAATGTTGAACAATATTATGAAGAATTATCCAAACCTTTAAACTTTTTATTTCAAAAAAGGGAAGTAGAAAATGAGCAACTTCTTTATTATCAAGATGGAATTGACATCGAGCTTCAACAACTCGGTTATGATTCAGATTATTACAAATATCTCGGTCTTAACATTTCAACATATCTAGATTTAGATATTGAAAGAAAGATTTCTCAAATAATCGACGAAGAAAATATCGATACTTCAAAGCAAGAGATAGCGATTGTGGTGATGGAACCAAATAGCGGCAAAGTATTGACTTTAATCGGAGGTGAAAATTATATCGAGTCACCTTTCAATCGCGCTTTAAGCAGTCGACGGCAAATAGGTTCAACGGTCAAACCTCTTTTATATTATCTCGGTTTAGAAAACGGAATGACTCCTCTTTCATTAATGAGAAGCGAACCTGTTGAATTTTTTATTAAAGGTATCGGCAAATATGCTCCAACCAACGCAAATGATGTTTATGCTAATGCCGATATAACGATGATTGAAGCATTGGGAATGTCAGATAATATTTACGCGACTAAAACAACTTTGTTAGTCGGTTCTAGTACACTGGCTTCTTTAATTAAAAGTTTTGGAATCGAAGTTTCAGACGTCAATCCGACAATCGGTCTTGGAAGCAACGTAATGTCCCCCTTGGAATTAACTGCAATTTATAATTGCTTTGCCTCAGAAGGTGTTTTTTATAAACCAACATTTATCGAAAAAATCAGTTTATCCAATGGGCGTGATCTTTATACAAGTAGTAATAAAGGTAAAAGATTACTTGCCAAAAGCGAAACAATAATTATGAATTATATGATGCGTGCTCCTTTTGATCGAGGCCTTATTTCTTACGCTTCGCCATCTTTGGTAAATTTTCAAACGACACATCGCTTTAGCGCTAAAACAGGATCGACCGAAAGTACTAATTGGACCATCGGCTTTAATCCTTTATATACTATCGGTGTCTATGTAGGAACTGATACTAATGAATCGCTTCAAGATACTAAATTAGCGCGTAGACTATTTCAAAAAATCGCAAATAAATTGATGGAAGATAAAGAAGATATTTTCTTCGATACACCTTCATCGTTAAAAGCTTTTCATTTAAGAAATAAATATAATTCACGCTTATCTTTTACTTATTATAGTAAATAAATCGCAATTAAATTTATAAAACTTTCTTCAACAATACGATAGCACCAGCTTCTATCGCTTCATTCCTTCCTAGCATATCCATTTTTTCATTTGTCTGCGCTTTTATAGAAACATTATTTACATTTGTCTCTAACAATTTAGCGACTTGTTTGCGCATTTCAAGTATATATGGTGACAACTTTGGTTTTTCTAGTACGATTGTAATATCGATATTATTGATAATATATCCGTTTTCTTTAACAAGTCTCATCGCTTGTGAAACAAAAAGCGAAGAATCATAATCTTTATATTTATCGTCACTATCAGGAAAAAATGTTCCTAAGTCACCTAATGCCAATGCTCCGAAAAGCGCTTCGGTAACCGCATGTAAAACAACATCCCCATCGCTATGAGCTTCAAGTCCTTTTTCAAAGGGAACCTTAATGCCGGCAATAATAAGTGGTTTACCACCACCTATTAATCTATGAATATCTCTTGATTGTCCTATGCGAAACATCGTCAATTCTCCTTAAACATTAAATCTGATCAGCATGCAATCCCCATCTTTAACCTCATAGGCTTTGCCTTCTGATCTAATTTTGCCGGCTTCTTTAAGCGCTTTTTCACTTTTGTACTCAAAGATATCTTCGCAACTATATACTTCAGCTCGAATGAAACCTTTTTCAAAATCAGTGTGAATAAGTCCTGCGCATTGGGGAGCTTTCATTCCGTTTTTAAAAGTCCACGCTCGAACTTCATCTTCACCGACAGTGAAAAATGTTTTTAAATTCAAAAGATTATAAGCAACTTTCACTAATCGATCAAGGCCAGTGGTCTCAACACCGAGTTCTTTTAAATATTCCATTTTATCTTCTTCAGATAACTCTGTTAACTGACTTTCAATCGCTGCTGAAATTGCTACTATTTCGGCTCCTTCACTTTCTGCTATCTGCTTTACCGCCTGATAATATTTATTATTTTCATAATTGCTATAATCGTTTTCGGCAACATTAGCGACATATATCACCGGTTTTTTACTCAATAAATTATAATTTTTCACAATAAGTTCTTCTTCATCGTTGAAATTTATACTTCGAGCCGGTTTTCCTTGATTCAAAGTTTCTTTTAACAATGTCAAAACTTTACATTCTGCAACGGCCTCTTTTTCTTTAGTAGTATGCGCTTTAGTAAAGACCTTCGCTAATCTTTTTTCGACGGTTTCAAGATCAGCCATAATTAATTCATAAGAAATAATTTCAATGTCCCTTTTCGGGTCTATCGTATTCTCAACATGAATAATTTCATTGTCATCGAAGCAGCGAACGACATGGCATACTGCATCACACATTCTGATATGTGAGAGAAATTGATTACCTAAGCCTTCTCCTTTAGAAGCCCCTTTTACTAAACCCGCAATATCCGTAAATTCAAAAGTCGCCCGAATTGTTTTTTTCGGATGAAATAATTCTACCAATCGATCAACACGAGAATCTTTGACTTCAACAATACCCGAATTAGGATTGATGGTTGCAAATGGATAATTGGCCGCTTCTACGTGAGAATTGGTAATCGCATTAAATAATGTAGACTTGCCCACATTCGGTAAACCGATAATTCCTGCTTTCAATGCCATAAAATTAACCTTCTTTCATTTAAAAAGAGCCGCTTAATGCGACTCTTTAGAATTGCCTGCTGTTAAATTTTCTTAACGTTTGATGCTCTTAAGCCGCGTTCGGAATTTTCTAGATCAAACTCTACTTCCTCGCCAGCTTCAGCCGTTTTAAAGGAATCCATCAACAATGATGAGTAGTGGAAAAAGACATCACGACCATCTTCAGCAGTAATAAAGCCGAAACCTTTTTCCTTATTGAACATTTTAACTTTGCCTTTCATTTACTGACCTAAATTAAACCTTTCTTTGCAAGTCAATTACTCGCTTTAATAAATATTAACATTCTTTTATTTGTATTTCTATAATAAAAAGAATTTTATAAAATCTTTTTTATCCTTAAAACTCTATATTGTTGACCTCAGGTTTAATTAAATCAACGTTTACTTTTTTATCAGCATATGCATTTTGATCCACAAAGGAAAACTCCCAATTTTTATTTATTTTAAATTCTATCGTTGTATCTTCAACACAATAATAAGTTGCTTTAACTATGACAACATAAAATCCGATTCCGTCTAAATCAATTTTTTTTAATGATGAATGATATTCATTATCGTTTGAAAAATTCCACATTTCATCAGCAGTAAAATAAGAATCACTCATATTTGTAATTTTAGTTTTTAGGGCTTTTTCAAAGTTTTGCTTTACTTCATCTTCAAAAGTATCACGATCTTCAAAACTAAATTGCACTCCTTCGATGGATACATCTTTTACTTTAAAAGTGTAACTTTTATCTTTAGTAAATTTGGAATAATTGGCTTGCACTATCTCCTCAAAAGTAAATGAATTCTTATATTGTGCTTTACTTGTCACTGAAGAATCAAATCCATAACCACTAGTCCATGATTTATTTATTTCTTGATCATCGGATCTATAGCTGATCGATTTAAGTTTTTTCACATAGTCAATAACGATTTGAGCGCTTTTAGATTCATCATCTAAAGAAGTTATAGTTACATATATTTTTTTACTGAAATCAGCTTTACATTTCAATGTAATGGTTTTCGATTCAATAGCAATTGAAGCCGTCAAAACATCAGAGCAATCGCTATTATCAAAATATTTTGCGGATACTTTGACTTGTTGATTCGTCGCGTTAGATGGTTGAATCGAATATTTAAACGTTTTATCGACTGATCCATCCGGATTATTGACGGTATTTAAAAGTTTTAAAGTAATCCCTTTTTCGATATTTTGAATTTCAGAATCGATTAAAGAATCCGTCTCTTTAAATTTTTGATGATATTTTAAAACTTCATATGTACCTACACACAATAATAATGAGACAAATGAAACTGCAATTAATGCTTTATAAGTTTTTTTACGCATAACTTTTCTCCTTTCTTTTTATTAATGCGCCATAGTTTGAAAAATCGTATAAATTACAAAAGTATCACCTCCTTTTCTGAAAGTCCGTTTATGAAATTGCATCTAAAATTACAAGCTTTTTTACTTTATTTCGAGACAATATTTCAAAAATAGTCATCAAAAAAGCAGCAAATAAAAAGATTTGATAATTAACGCTAAGTATTTTAAACAAATTGGTGCTTTTAGTAATAAAAGCTGAAATCACATTAACAATTAGATAAGCTAGTACGATGCAAATGCAAAGAGGAAAAGTAATTAATCCACTTATTGAGTTTTTTGAAAAACCTAAAGAACGGAGAATGGCAATATTACGCTTTTGCTTTTCAAAGGCATCCTTACTCTCATAAATAACTAAAACGATTGTACTGACAATAAAAAGCACCTTAAAAATAGCAACAAGATATTTAATAAATAGAGATAAGTCATCTATACTTTTCTTGACTCCAACCATTCCGTTGGAAATAGTATAATTTGGAAACTCTTCTTTTAATCTATCTAAAATACCTACAGCATTTGAAGAATCATCAATTTGTACAAATAAACCGCTTATTACTAATCGATATGGATCATATAAATATTTAATTAATGGATAAGCTAGTAGCCAAAGCGGTTCATGTGCGATAAATAGCTCTTCCTCATCGCTTATTCCTACAATCGTCAATTCACTTTCGACAAAATGATTTTTTATTTTATCTTCTACTACCAATGAATTATCTTGATAAGCGACATATAATTTATGACCGATCAATTCATTTACATTTACATTTTTAAACAGTTTTGTTGCGCATCCCTTTGAAATAACTATTTCATTAAGTTTTTTAGCTTTATTACCGATAAGTGTTTTGATATTTTGGTTATGAAAATTAAAAAAGTCGCTTTCGTAAATATTTCCGATATGTCCATTTAACACATTTTCATAATGTTGTAATCCGACATTTAAATTTTCAACACTTCTTTGATCTATTAGATCTATAAGGCTTTTGTAATTGCTTGAAATATAAAATGATCGATTAAATCCGGATAATGAAAACGGCGTTAAATAAGAATAAAAATCCATAATCGAAAACTGATAAGAATTAGCATAATCAAAAGACTCAAGTTTTTTTATCGCTTTTAAAACATCTTCTTTAGTGAAATTTTCTATTGTCACAAAAAATCTTACTCTCTCTTTAACAAAATATGGATTCAGTAAATAATTTTGATATTTATCATTTTTAAAAAAATCTTCAAAAAATGCAAAGGAAGAATTTGGTGTCGGTTCGATATAATAAGTTTTTTTTAAAGTCCATGGATATATTTCTTTTCTTGCTAAATCTAACGAAGTAGGCAATTGCATCATATTTTCAAAAACCAGTTCATTAAAAAAAGGATTGCTATGAAAAATTTGTAGTCTATCGCAAGGCACTAATTCTTTAATTAAAAATAAATTTTGATCGTCGTAGTGCCACGAATTATTTTTTACTTTTAAACACGCATACAGATTATTCTTTTTGATAATATCATTTAATGTTTCAAAACTTTGAACATTTAGATTAAGCGTCGATTCGATTAAACTTTTTTCTTGCTCAGTGATTCCTAAAATGATTTCATCATCTTTTAAATCTAAAGAGTCTAGCTCTGTTATTAATTCAAACTCATTGATAGCATCTACACCATCTGTCAATAAAACTTCTTTTTGACCATCAATTAGAAACAAGTCATTTTGATCGACGAAAAAGCTTGAAATTTCGTTTAAATAATAAGTACCAATTTTAGAGATATTTGTAAAATCATTTCTTATTTCATCGATTAAATAGCGATTCGCGGATATTTTAGGAGGATCTTGATCTACACTGACATTGCGATTGATTATCGCGTAATTTGCTTCGCTCAATCCGTTAAATTGTTGATTTATAGTCTCTTGCATCGAATAATTGATCATATCTGAAAAGCCCATTACTACAAAACATAAAAGTAAGCAAAAAAATGAGAAATAATATTTTATTTGTTGGTTTTTAATCGATGTAATAAAAAGTTTTTTTCGAATTTTAAACGGAAGAGAATTTTTATTTTTACTTTTAATAATCATATTTGTTAAATCTAAAGGTTTTCGATAGTTTAGCTTCAGCCGATGATTTTCAATTGAAATTAAAAGAGTCGCATCAGTTACAAATAATTCTTCTTCATGCGTTACTATTAGAATCAAAAGTTTTTTACTCAATTCTTTTAACAATTTTAAGAGCATAATTTTATTTTGTTGATCCAAAGAAGAGGTAGGTTCATCACATAATAAAATTTTCGCTTCCGAAGCTAATGCTCTTGCAATCGCCACTCGTTGTTTTTCACCTCCTGATAGCAACGCACATTTTTGATCGATAATTGTTGTTAAATTCAAGGCTTTAATAATGGAGTTTAGATCTTTAGTATTTTTACGATTTTTTATTAGAATGTTTTCTCTCACCGATATTTCTTCAATTAGAGAAAAATTTTGGAAAACAAATCCAATGTTATTAAAAACAAAAAGATCTAAGTCAATATCCTTTAATTTTTTCATTGAAATATCGTCGATAATTATATCGCCTTGATAATCACGATTTAGTTGACCGATGATAGAAAGCAAAGTCGTTTTCCCAGTGCCTGATTCACCTTTTAAAACTACTAATCCCGATGATGGCAAAACTAAATTAGCATCTTTTATGATCGTCTCTTTGTATCGTTTGTTAATTCCTTGTAACTTTATCATATTGAATTCCTCAAATAATAAATAGTTTTTTTTGATAAGAATTTTTTTAATGCCAATTTACACATCACGAGTAAGATTAAAATAAAAACACATAATTCCATACTTTGAAATGAAATTATTTGATAATCTAACACTAAATTTAAATTCAAAGTCTTTATAGAAATCTGTTCGACAACATTGAAAAGAGAGTTTTTAAATACTAATGATATGATTAGGGCTATAATTTCAAAAAGCATAAATTCATATAAAAATGAATTTTCGATTACTTTGTGCTTTCTTAACGTCGTTTTCATAATTCCGATTTCTTTTGTAAAAGCATGTAAATTATTGATAAATAATAAAAAAGTAATAAAACTCGTGCAAATAATTGCCATAATTTTGAAGACTATTAACATTTGTTCAAATGAATGCATTAATTCGGTAAGTGAAGTCGCACTGGCAATGGCTCTGCTTTGAACAGAAATTTTTCGTGTTTTTGATAGTTTTTTGTCATTTAAGTTTTGATATATTTTCTTTGTTTCAAATTTTTCGGTAAAAATTAAAAGACTTTCGGTATAGGTCGAGCAGTTAACAAGATCCAACGTATCATAAAACGAAATATTTTTTCCAAAATAACTTTTAAATTTTGTGAGTTGTACAGAATTTAAAAATTTCTTAGCAGCTTGGTAAGAATAATAAATAATCGGGTCATTTAAAAACAATGGTTCTTTGATGACTTTATTAATTTTAAGGACTGTATCGATCTTTATTTCTTCTTGTAAATTTTGCTTTTCTCCATGATATATTATCTTTTTTTGACATTTTAAAGTAATTTTTTTGTTAGCGATTAAAGCATGCGCTAAATCATTTAAAGCAACATATGAAAAATCTTCTATATTATCATCGTCCATCGGCAATAGACGAATATTATCATTTTTCTTATTGTCTACATAAATCGAGGCTTCTGCAAAAGTTTTTTCAAAGCTAAAATCTAAATTATACTTATAAGTACCGATGTTAATTTTTATTTCGCTATCGCTGAGTCGCGATGGCTTAACAATCGTTAAATTATTATCACTTTCATCTATCGCATCAATTTTTAAAATATTATAGTCACCATATTGTTGATGTTGCAAATCAAAATCACTATTACAAAAAGTTGAAATTGAACTTACAAAAAATAAACTTAAATATGAAAACGCCAATATAAGCATCATTAACAATTTACAAGCAAAATTTTTTAACCCAAAATACTTTAAACAAGATATTACTTTTTTTGTTTTTAAACTTTTTTGACTTTTAGAAGAATAGATTAGCTTTTTTTGATATTTTAAAGTGATTTGTTGATTGTTAAGTTCATAGATAGAATCACCATATTTATTAGCTAAACGTTGGTTATGAGTAATCACAATAACAAGTCGTTTAGTTGCTTCATTTTTTAAAAATTTAAAAACTTCTTCACTATTGTTTTCATCCAACGATCCGGTTGGTTCATCGCATAATAAAACTTGTGGATTTGAAATGATGGCTTTAATTAAAGCTACTCTTTGCTTTTCGCCACCCGATAAATTACTGACTTTATGATTTTTCAGTTTTTCGATATGAAAAAGTTCTAAGCTTTCATCAATTAATTTGTTCTTGTCTTCTGCTTTGACGTTTTTATTTATTAACCCAAACCCAATATTTTCAAAAACTGTTAGATAATCAAATAGTTCAAAATTTTGAAACATCATCGAAATATTATTTGCTTCTTGATTTTCATTATTTTTGAATATTATTTTACCTTCAAATGTATCAAATCCACACAGGCAATTAAAAAAAGTCGACTTTCCACTTCCAGATGAACCTAAGATTATTATTAGTCCTTCATTAGAAGCAAAAGTAATATTAATGTCATTTAAAATTAATTTCTTTCCATAAGACTTGGTTAAATGCTCAACAACGATTTCTTCCATAAAAAATCCTCTATTATATCAATAGAGGACTTTCTAAATTAATCAGATTTTTTGATGATTTTTTTTGCTTTATTGTTAAATTCATTGCGTGGCATCATAATGACATTGCCACATCCACAACATTTAATCTTAATATCTGCTCCAAGACGAACGATTTCAAATTGCTTAGAACGAGAACTGCAAGGATGTGGTTTTCTCATTTCAACAATATCTCCAAGACCATATTCATTATTTTCGATCATGATTATACCTATAACATTTCAAAACATTATCCATCGCCAAAGCGGAAGTAATCGTTCCAACACCGCCAGGTACTTTGCTGAGCATTTTTACTTTATCGCTCGGGATCACATCGCCTTTGATTTGATCATCTAAATAATGGATTCCGGCATCGACAACTACCGCATCTTCATTCATTAAAGAGCTATCAATAAAATGAGGTTTTCCAATAGCGACAACTACAATATCAAAATCCTTCAACATTTGATTAAGATTCTTGGTTTTAGAATGAGCGACAGTAACTGTGGCATTACGATTCATTAACATTAAAGCAGCCGGTTTTCCGACCGAGATCGATCTACCGATAACCAATGCCCTTTTACCCTCTATATCAACATGATAGTCATCAAGCAATTCCATAATTGCTTTTGCAGTTGCCGGTACTAACCCTTCATTTTCATTGCGCACTAATCGTCCAAGCATCAAAGAATTCATTGCATCAATATCTTTTTTAGGATCCAAAGCATCGATAATTTTTTGTTCGTCAGCTCCTTTAAATAAAGGTCTGGTAATCAAAACAGCATCGACATCTTGATCAGAATTTAATTTTTTGATCGTATTTAAATAATCTTCTTCACAAGCCTTCATCTTTATTAAGGTAAAGCGAATACCTAACTCATTTGCTAACTTTTGTTGAGAAGCGCAATAGCCTTTGCTTGATTCATCACTTTCATTTAATAAAATCACCAAATGAGGAGTTTCATTTAAAGCCGCAATTTCTTGTTTAACTCGCTCCTTTATTTTTAAAGCAGCATTTTTTCCAACCATCAATTCCATTTTATAAATTCTCCATTTTTACCGCCGCCGGAACTTTGGGAAGCCCTGGCATTGTCAAAATGTTACCTGTAAGTGGAATGATAAATCTTGCACCACTTGAAAGATTGACATCACGGATCATCAAATCAAAGTCACGTGGAGTATTTAAAAGTTGCGGATTATCACTGAATGATTGCGGAGTTTTAGCCATGCAAATATAAGCATCGCCATATCCCATTTTTATGTATTTATCGATTTTATTTTTCGCTAACTCAGTGTAATTTACATTTCTCGCACGATATATTTCTTTAGCGATTTTTTCGATCTTATCATAGACATTTTCTTCTTTTTTATAAAGTGGCATATAACCTTTACCTTTAGAATCATGAAGTGCGGCAACAACTTTGTTTGCTAAATCCACCGCGCCTTCTCCACCATTAATGAAACCATCTTGGAATGAGACCACATATCCATGTTCTTGGCACCAATTTGTTAAAAAGGCAACTTCACTTGGATAATCACTTGCAAAGTGATTAATTGCAACCAAAGGTTTGATACCGAATTTTTCAATGTTTTCCAAATGTTGCTTTAAGTTGTTAATACCTAATTTTAAAACTTCAACATTTTCGACTCCTAAATCTTCAAGTTTTTGACCACCATGCATTTTCAAGGCTCTTATGGTGGCAACCATCACCACTAAAGATGGTTTTAATCCGGCTTCTTGACATTTTATATCCAAGAATTTTTCAGCGCCTAAATCTGCGCCAAATCCAGCTTCAGTTACGACAATATCTTTAAGTTTAAGAGCCAATTTGGTGGCAATAATAGAATTGCAACCATGTGCAATATTAGCAAAAGGGCCGCCGTGGACAAGACACGGATTATTTTCCCCAGTTTGAATTAAATTAGGTTTTAAAGCCTCTTTCATCAATTTCATAATCGCATTGGATATCTTCAAATCCTTAACCTTAATAGGTTTATCTTCATAAGAATAAGCGACAATGATTTCATTTACCCGACGTTTGAAATCTTCTTTAGACGTTGCTAAACACAATACTGCCATCATTTCACTGGCAACAGTGATAATAAAACCATCATCACGTTCAACACCATTTTTTTCTCCAATACCGACTCTAATTTCTCGAAGGGCCCGATCATTCATATCCAAAGCACGTTTCCATACAACTTTTGTCGGGTCAATCCCTAATTCGTTGCCTTGAAAAATATGATTATCGATAATAGCCGAAATAAGGTTAATCGAACTTGTCAAGGCATGCATATCACCGGTGAAATGAAGGTTAATATCTTCACTAGGTTCAATTGTTACTTTGCCACCACCTGTAGCGCCTCCTTTTATACCAAAAACCGGTCCTAAAGAAGGTTCTCTTAAAGCAAGCATCACCGAAGCTCCGATTCGATTCAATCCTTCTGTCAAAGCGATCGATGTAGTGGTTTTTCCTTCTCCGGCTTTTGTCGGAGTAATGGCTGTTACTAATACCAATTGACCATCTTTTTTATCTTTTAATTCATCGAGTAGCGATAGATCTATTTTTCCCTTGTATTTTCCATATGGTTCTAAATATTTTTGATCAATGCCGGCTTTAGCGGCAATATTATAAATCTCTTCTAACATATTTACTTTCCTCTTTTCATTTTATTTTTATGTATCATATCATAGAGTTAATCATGGTTTAACTTATTTATGCAAAAATCGTAAGCTTCTTTCTTTGAACTAAACCAATTAACTGTAAACTGATTTTTAAAATATGTGTATTGTCTTCTAGCATACGCGTGAGATTTATGCTTGATATGCTCAACAATTAAAGCGTTAGATTCATTATTTTCTTTTCCGACTATAAAATCTTTGTATCCTATCGCTTGAAAAGCCTTATGATTACTTCCATATTTTGCAACCAACATCTGTACTTCTTTTTCTAAACCTTTTTCAATCATATTGTCGACTCGTCGATCGATATCTTGATACAATTTTTGTCGCTCGACTTCAAGTCCCACAAAACATACATCGTAAATAGGCTGATGATGTTGCCTTTCGATCAATGTTGATTTTTTTTCTCCACGCATCAAATAAATTTCAATTGCTCTAAGTACCCTTTTGCGGTTGTTCATATGAATTTTAGAGGCTTCTATAGGATCGATCTTCAATAACTTTTCATAAAGTCCCTCGTTATTCAAGCACTCGTATTCACTCATATCAACTTTCTGTTCTTGCAATTCTAAATCAAAATCAAAAAGCGCCGCTTTTAAATACATTCCGGTTCCTCCAACGATGATGATAGGAACATTTCTTTTCGACAATTCAGTGATTTTATTTCTAGCGTCAATTTGATAATTAAACGCTGAATAATCTTGATCGGGATTAACAAATGAAAAGAGATGATGCGGTACACTTTTCATTTCAATTTCACTTGGTTTTGCCGTACCGATATTCATATCTTTATAGATCTGAAAAGCATCACCATTGATAATTTCGCCATGAATCGTTTTAGCCACTTCAATCGCTAAAGCACTTTTACCGACACCGGTTGGACCAACGATACAAATTATCATATCGCAGTCCTTTTAAACATCTTTTCAATGTCATACTTTTTAAAACGCACAATCGTCGGTCGTCCATGAGGACAACATGTCGGATTTTTACACTTAAACAATTGATCAATCAACTGTTTCATTTCAAATAAATTAAGTCGATCATTGGCTTTTATTGAGGCCTTACAAGCCATCGTAGCTATCACATGTTTTCTTAAAGAAATTAAATCTATTTTTTCTTTTCCAAGCACTTGATCGATTAATTCTAAAATATAAGAATCATCTTTTTCTTCTCGCAAGAAAAGCGGAATTTTAGATACCTTCAAAGCGTTAGTGCCAAATAATTCAATCGTTAGCCCGATGTCCTCTAAAAGTTTAAAATGCTTTTCATTTAATCGCATGGCATCACTTGGATTAAGATTTACAATAATCGGGAACAATGGCGTGCATGTCTCAATATTTGAATTTAAAATCTCTTGGTATTTTTCATAATTGATTCTCTCGTTTGCGGCATGTTGATCAATCAAATAAAATCCGTCCGGTGCACTGCAAACAATGTACGTATTTAAGATTTGACCAAGTGGAGTAATCTCGTTTTTTTCTTCAATATCTACTTTTCTTTCTTCTTTAACTTCTATTTCTTTAAAGAGTTCTTTAGCTTCCGGTAATTGTTCATCGAAGTCTTCAAAATTAATCTTAATCGGTGCATTCTCTTCTATTTTTTCTTTTTTCGGTTCAGTAGCTTGATGTTGATTAGAAACCGTAGGACGAACGATATTTTCTTTAAACGGGACTTCAATTTGTTCAAACATCGGCATCGTCGATACTTTTTCCGTCGATTTGATATTGACTTCTTGAATGTGATTTAATTTTTTAAGTTCATCAGAAATCGCTTTTTCAAGAGCGGTGTAAAGATTATTTTCATTGGATAGACGAACTTCTTTTTTTGTGGGATGAACATTAACGTCTACCAAAGCGTAATCGACTTTAATATCCAGCACCACAAACGGAAATTTAGAGTTAAAAATATAATCGCTGTACCCATCGATAATCGCCTTTTGAATTTTAGGCATATACACACTTCTTTGATTTAATAGTGTAATCATGTAATAACGATTAGATTTTGCTATTTCAGGTAATCCTAGATATCCTGTAACTTCAAACTCATATGTTGAAAAAGAAATCGGTATCATCTTTTTAGCGGCATCATAGCCATAAATATTTGCTATGACTTCCAATAATTTACCATTTCCGTTGGTGGCAAAAGATAGACGATCATCAAAATATAGCGAAAAGGCCACGTCGCTCCTAGCCATTGCTAGACGTTGCATCACTTCAAGAATTGAGGAGTTTTCGGTGGTATCTGATTTTAGATATTTTAAACGTGCCGGAGTATTAAAAAACAGCTCTTCAATCGTAAAAGTGGTTCCTTTTATTAAACTTGCGTCTTCCACAGTGACATTTTCATCTTCGATAGTTACTTTTGTTCCTACGCCTTTTCCGTCAGACGTAGTCATCGTCACTTTAGAAACCGAAGCGATTGATGCTAACGCCTCGCCCCTAAAACCCATCGTTTTGATGTTAAAAAGATCTCTTTCACTATATAGTTTGCTAGATGCATGGCGCTTAAAAGCTAAAACAGCATCTTCTCGATCCATTCCGCTTCCATTATCGCTAACAACAATCTTATCGCGTCCTGCACCATATATCATTACTTTTATCTTAGTGCTAGAGGCATCCAAAGAATTTTCAACCAATTCTTTTACGACACTTGATGGTCGTTCGATTACTTCTCCAGCAGCGATCATATTGGCAAGTTTATGATCCATCACTTTAATTACGCTCATAACTTACTCCTTTATTTTTTTCTTCAAATCGTAAAGATAATTCAGCGCCTCAAGCGGTGAAAGAGTCAACGGATCTAATTGCTTTAAATCTTTGATCCATGGTTCTTCCTTTTTATCTTCGCGTTTGATAACATTTTTTGAAACTTTCACCGATTCATTCTCCAAAGAATCAAGAATTTCACGCGCTCTTTTAATTAGTGTTGGTGGCAAATGCGCTAATCGAGCGACATTTAATCCATATGATTTATTCATCGCTCCGTCTTCCACCTTATAAAGGAAGGTAATTTGATCGTCGACTTCGCTGACTGATACATGTATGTTTTTTAAAACTTTAAGTTCCTTTTCGATAGTGGTAATTTCATGATAATGGGTAGAAAAAATCGTCTTGGCCTTAATGATTGAAGCGATGTATTCAAGAATCGCCTGCGCTAATGCCATACCATCAAAAGTCGCGGTTCCTCTTCCTATTTCATCAAAAAGCAACAATGAATTTTCATTGGCGTGCTGTAAGGCATAATTTGTTTCACTCATTTCGACCATGAAAGTAGATTGTCCAGAAACCAAATCGTCGGACGCGCCGATACGTGTGAATATTTGATCGAAAATCATCAATTCAGCTTCATCGCAAGGGACGTAGCAACCTATTTGCGCCATAATCACGATCAAGGCAAATTGACGCATATAAGTCGATTTACCGCCCATATTGGGACCGGTTATCACAAGAATATCAGTATCTTTATCCATGATAATATCGTTTGGAACATAATTAGTGTTTTGCATCACTTTTTCAATCACCGGATGACGTCCGTTTTTAATTTTTATAATGCGATTTTCATTAAATGTCGGCTTAACATAATGATTTTCATTTGACACTTTAGCAAATGCCAGCAAACAATCAATATATGAAATCAATTGAGCGAGAGTTTGAATTTGTTCCGTATAAGAAGAAACATGTTTACGAAGAGCAACGAAAAGTTCATACTCCAAAGCGGCCCTTCTTTCGTCAGCTTGAAGAATAAGCGCTTCTTTTTCTTTAAGTTCTCGGGTTATAAAACGTTCGGAATTTATCGTCGTCTGTTTTCTTTCATAACCCCACTCTTCTTTAATTTGATTGACGGCTCCTTTAGATACTTCGATATAATATCCAAAAACTCGATTATATCCAACTTTCAATGTTTTAATTCCGGTCTTTTCTCGCTCTTGAGCCTCTAAAGAAGCCACCCATGATTTACCATCAGTCGATAAAAAGATCAATTCATCAAGTTCTTTGGAATATCCGCGTTTAAAGATTCCTCCTTCTTTAACCATAAGTGGCACATCTTCGTCGATGGCTTTTTCCAACATATTAGTCAAATCAGAAAAATCATAATCAAGACCTTTTAACAAATTGACATTTTCATTATTTAACATTTTTAAATCGCTTAGTAAAGATGGCACTAGCTCAAGGGATTTTTTAAGTTGCAACAAATCTCGACCAGAAGCACTTCCAAAGTTGATTTTGGCAATCAAGCGCTCTAAATCATAAATATCTCTCAAATCCTTTGAAACATCATTGGCGATCAAAAAGTTATTAATAAAAGAAGCTACGATACTTTGGCGCTTTAAAATTTCATTTAAATCCGCCGTCGGTTTAACGATCCATTTTTTAAGAAGGCGCGAACCCATATTGGTCAAAGTCTTATCTAACAACCAAAATAAAGTGCCGTATGTTTCATCGCTTCTTATGGTTCTGACTAATTCTAAATTAACTCGCGAAAAATGATCGATTTGCAAATCCGAAGTAGAGCGTAACACTTTGGCTTTTTGCAAATAATTAAGCTCTCGTTTTTGCGTTTCTTTAAGATAATTCAAAAGTCGCACCAAAGCATGTTGTTGAAAAACATCGCGCACATCTTGAAGAACATAGTCATGTTCCATCGTGATGTTATCGTCATTTTCATAAGAGATTAATATATTATCGCGACTTTTGATTTTTAAAATGTCTTGATGGCTAAAAGAAGTTGAAACCACCACTTCGCGAATCGCCAAGTTTAAAATTTCATTGATTACAAGCTCGATGTCCTTTTCGATATTTTCTACATATATTTCACCGGTAGAAATATCAGCGTAAGCAAAAACATAATAATTTTCGCTACTTCCGATACAACCGATATAATTATTGCCTTTTTGTTTTACATCCACCACTGCACCGGGAGTAATGATTTGAACAACATCACGTTCCACTAATCCTTTGGCGGTGCTTGGATCTTCCATTTGTTCGACAATTCCGACTTTATAACCTTTTTTGATCAACTTATCGATGTAGGCATCGATTGCATGATGTGGAACTCCACACATTGGGACCCGTTCTTCGACACCGGCACTTTTTCCGGTTAATGCTAATTGCAATTCGCGCGAAGCGACCTTTGCATCATCAAAAAACAATTCGTAAAAATCACCTAGTCGAAAAAGAATCAAGGTGTCTGGATGCTTATTTTTGATACTCAAATATTGCATCATCATCGGCGTATACTTCTTTTCCATACTACTACCTCATACTGCAATTTTAATTATAACAATTTTAAGGATGTTTTTCGAGATAAAAAACATACTTAGAAAATTACTTGTCTTCGAGATAATTAGGATTTACATTCATTAAAATTTCTTCGTCAATTGAAATATCTTCTTTATAATCATCAGCACAATTTACTACTAGAATTGCTTCCGCGAAACAATCAACTAAATAAAGGCTTTCGATTTTTAAATTGACAACCCCATTGCTTTCTAATTCCATCTTACTGCAAGTCGGATAATGAGAAACATAAACTTTTATAAACCGCTCTTCCGCAATAGTTTTTAAATCCCGATACACCATGGTAAATGGTTCTTCAAATTCAATCGTCTCATTGTACACCGATGACTTTTGATCATGATTGGAAGCGTACCATAATTGAATATCAAAAGAACCTTTTAAAGTAATCTTCCCTTGCGATTCAATGGTTTCATATTTAAGGTTGATAATCCAGCAACCTAACGTTTTAGAAATATCCTCATCAATATAAATGCGTTTATTAATGATACTGGAAAGTTTTCCTTTACCAATTAAAGTTTTCGCGGCGATTTCACGATACATAAAAAAATCCTCCTCTACTAATATATGAGAAGGATACCTTTTTATTTCAAAGCCTGTTGCAACTTTTCTAAAAGGAGCATTACTTCCTCACGTTCTAAATTAAAGTTTACAATCAAGGGGTTTTCATCGTAACTTTTTTTTAATTCAAGATATTTTTGACGATTAATTTGATAAGTTTTCTCGTCGTTGATCGCTAAAGCCGTCTTTTTTTGCCACTTTTTTATTTCTGTTTCTAACATGTTCAATTCAGAGCTTTCAAGAATCATTTTTTTCAATTCTAAAAAACGGATAACTGTTGGATTATCAAAAAAGGCTTTGATAAATTCGTCTAAATCTTTTTTTAATTTTTCATTCATCGCTTACCAGTTCTCCGATTAAAGAAAATGTATGAGACTCCAAAATCTTTACTTTTACAATTTTACCAATTAAATCTTTGGATCCTTTAAAGTTGACGAGTTTCATAGTTTCAGTATAACCACTTAAAATATCGTGTCTCTTTTTAGAAGTTCCCTCAACTAAGACATCATAGACGTTATTTATATAACGTTTTGCTCTTTCTTCCGCTTCTTGTTCAACCACTTTGACCAAGCGATCAAATCTTCTTTTTTTCTCTTCCATCGAGACGTTATCTACCATTTTAGCGGCAGGGGTTCCAACGCGCGGAGAATAGATAAAAGTAAAGGCACTATCAAAGTGACAATATTGAACCATCTTTAAAGTTTCTTCAAAATCGGCTTCACTTTCATTGGGAAAACCGACGATAATATCCGTCGTTAAAGCGACATCTTTAATAAGGCTTTTCAGTTCATCGACTAATTGGCGATATTGAAAAGCAGTGTATCTTCTTCCCATTCTGCGCAACACATCGTCACTACCCGATTGAAGCGGAAGATGAATACATGGCATGATATTTTTATATTTAGCGATCACTTCAAACATCTCTTTGGAAAAATCCCACGGATGTGAAGTCGTAAACCGAAGTCGTGCAATACCAGTCTTAGCTACTAATTCTAAAAGTTTAGCAAAGTTTAAATTTGAATCGAGATCCTTACCATAAGCATTGACATTTTGACCTAAAAGAGTAATTTCTTGATAGCCATTATCAACAAGATTCTGGCATTCATTTAAAATATCGGCCACGCGACGACTTCTTTGTTTGCCCCGAGTATAAGGAACAATGCAATAAGTGCAAAACTTATCGCATCCGTACATAATATTTACAAAGGCCTTAAAGCGATCGCTTCGCGCTAAAGGAATCCCTTCAATCACTTCGCCTTCTTTTGACAAAACTTCAATTACACGTTTCTCATCAAATACCACTTCCTCTAAAAGCTGTGGTAAACGAAAGATATTGTGGGTTCCAAAAACCAAATCAACTTGGGGATATGATTTCTTTACTTGTTCGACAATATGAGTTTGTTGTACCATGCATCCGCATAAAGCGATAATTGCCCCCGGATTAATGTCTTTCAAACGTTTTAAAGAACCGATTTCTCCAAAAACTTTATCTTCGGCGTTCTCTCTTACCGCACAAGTATTTAAAATCAATAAATCCGACTTTAAAGGATCGTCTACAGGCACAAACCCCAGTTCTTGAAGAATCCCTTCAATCGCTTCAGAGTCTAAAACATTAGCTTGACAACCATATGTTCTAATAAAATATTTACGATTTTTGGCAAACTCTAACAATCGTGAAGAATAAGTGATCTCTTCATGAATAATTTTAGTTGCTTCCTTGCTACGTTTAGCCGCTTCTTTTAAAGAAGGCAAGCTGTGCTCCTTTATTTGCTTCTTCATTTTTACTCCCGCTATTTCTTTTTTTCTATTCTTAATTTGATTGCCGTTTTTTCTTTTCCTTCAATTTCTATTTCCTTAAAAGAAGGAATCATATATATTTCAATACCCGAAGGTACGAGATATCCTCGAGCAATTGCAACAGCTTTGATCGCTTGGTTTAAAGAACCGGCACCTACGGTGTTTACTTCAAGGTAATCTTGGTCACGAATAATATTGCTGATTGCCCCCGCCACGGCAGTGACAGATGAATGTGACGCCACTTTTATTTGCTGTATCATTTTTGTTTTCTCCTCTTTCAAAAAATATGAAAGAGTTAAAAAAACTAGACCTCTATTGTCAATATTTTATAAATTGGTTTAATGGCTATACAACGATTATTGTTATCAAAGGATAAAATCACGGCGTTAAACAAACTTTGATCATCATCCTCAATTGTAAATGTGGTCGACAATCCGGTCCAAGTTCTAGTGATCACTTCTTCTTTTCCGGCTCCTAAAATGCCATTATAAGGCCCACACATTCCAACATCGGAAATATAAGCAGTACCATTTGGCAAAAGGCGATGATCACGTGTTTGAACATGTGTGTGTGTGCCAAGTAAAGCACCGATTTTCCCATCAAAAGCATAAGCTAAAGCTAGTTTTTCGCCGGTCGCCTCTGCATGAAAATCGACGATGTGAATATCGGCTTGATCTTCTTGAATAATTTCTTTTAACGCTTCAAAAGGATTATTGGCATTTAAATTAATAAATGCCCTACCCAACAAATTGGTAACGCGAATTTTTTTGCCGGAAAAAGTTTCTAAAACCGTAGTGCCCAAACCCGGAATAGAATAATGGAGATTATAAGGTCTAAGAAGGTTATCGCAATCATCGATGAAATTGAAGATTTCTTTTCTAGCTCCATAATGATTTCCAAGAGTGATGCAATCAATACCGCATTCGATTAATTCATCGTAATTTGCTCTTGAGATTCCTTTGCCATGTGTTGCATTTTCACCATTAGCAATAATGAATTCAATTTCATATTCTTCTTGGAGTTCTTGAATCATCCGAGCGACAACTTGACGTCCGGATTTTGCGACAATATCACCGATAAAAAGAATATTCATGAGTTCTCCTTTCTAAAAGAAAGGCCTCAAAGGCCTTATTTATTTTTATTATTTTGCAATTTCTGTAGCCCGCAATTCGCGAATAACCGAAACTTTAATTTGACCTGGATAAGTCATCTCATTTTCAATTTTATCTCTGATATCACGCGCCAATTTGAACGATGCTAAATCGTCGACCTTATCGGGAACTACCATGACTCTCACTTCACGTCCGGATTGCATCGCAAATGACGAAGACACTCCTTCGAATTGTTTACAAATATTTTCTATTTGCTCGATTCTTTGAATGTAATTTTCTAATGTTTCACTTCGTGCTCCAGGTCTTGCCGCGGAAAGCGTGTCCGCTGCCGCAACCAAATGAGAAATTACAAACTTAGCCGGCACGTCACCATGGTGTGATTCGATTGCATTGACCACAACTTCTGGTTCTCCGTATTTTTTAGCAAGTCGTACTCCAATTTCAACATGGCTTCCATCCATTTCAAAATCAGCGGCTTTACCGACATCGTGAAGTAACCCGGCACGTTTTGCAAGATTTTGATCCAAACCTAATTCGGCCGCCATTACACCAGCTAAATAAGCAACTTGAACCGAGTGATCGAAGACATTTTGACCATATGAAGTACGATATTTTAACCGTCCCACGTAAGTTAATAAATCTTTATTAATTCGTGGTAATCCAAGTTTTAATGCCGCTTGCATACCTGCTTCTTTAACCGAACGATCAACTTCAGCTTTTGCTTTTTCGCAGATTTCTTCAATTCGTCCCGGTTGAATTCTTCCGTCTTTAATCAATAATTCCAAAGCTAAACGAGCTGTCTCTCTTCTAATCGGGTCAAAGCAAGAAACGGTGATTACTTCAGGGGTATCGTCGATTAAAATATCGACACCTAAAAGTTGCTCCAAAGTTCTGATATTGCGACCTTCTCTTCCAATAATTCGACCTTTCATTTCATCACTTGGAAGCGGGACTACAGATACCGTCCGCTCGGTCGTCACTTCTTGTGCGTATTTATCGATAGCTAATGCTAATAAATCGCGAGCCTTATTGTCGGCTTGTTCTTTTGCTTCATCCTCGCGATTCTTGATGAAAGCAGCGATTTCTTGAGAAAGCTTTTCTTCAACTCTTTTAAATATCTCAGTTTTAGCTTCGTTAATCGACATTTGCGAAACTTTCTCTAATTCCGTAATAATCGCATCAATTTTTTCTTGTAAAACATTTTCTTTTCGAGACAACTCTTTGTTGCGTCGATCAAGTAAGTCGTTCTTTTCCTCTAAGTTTTTTTCCTTTTCAAGCAAAGCGAGATCACGTCGATCAATGCTTTGTTCCCTTGCCGTCAATTTATTTTCTGCATTGACTGCTTCTTGCTTTCTTTCCTTGATTTCCCGCTCGGCCTCAAGTTTCATCTCATAAACTGTAGACTTAGCGTCTAATTGAGCATTTTTAATAATATGCTCTCCTTTAATCTCTGCATCCTTAATAATCTTTTCAGCTTTTTTTGTAGCTTGCTTTGATTTTAAAGCCGGAATTAATCGGCAAATTAAAAAGCCGGCTATAAGTCCGATGACGAGAAAAAGGATGATTAAAAGTACGGCTGTTCCTGTATCCATTTTCTTCCTCCTTTTCGTGGTAATTATTATGATCTTACCAATCGATACATAAAATAAGCGTAATAGTTCCATTAATGTATTATAAATAAATAAATTAACATTAAATATTTGAGAATGGAATGGAAAATAATTCCAAATCATAACTAATCAGCTCAGCACTCTTTAAGTGCAATAATATTATAACAATAAAAGCATAATTAATAAAAGACAAATCTTAGAATATTTCCATTACAATAAAAAAAGGAGGATAATCCTCCTCTTCAAATTATTGTTCTTGCCGCTTTTCCACGATTTTAGACACTAAATCATCGTAAATTTCAGGATGTTGTTTTAAAAATTCTTTGGCTGCTTCTCGTCCTTGCCCTACTCGTTCGCCTAAAATTTCAAACCAAGAACCGGCTTTTTTAGCAAGATCGTATTCCAAAGCCATATCGAGGGCTTCACCGTACTTTGAAAAGCCTTCACCATAAATCAATTCAACTTTACAACTCTTAAATGGTGGCGCCACTTTATTTTTTACAACTTTTATGTTAACGACATTTCCGATAATTTGATCGCCCTCTTTAAGTGCTTCTCCTTTTCGAATGTCGATGCGAATTGAAGCATAAAACTTTAAAGCGCGTCCGCCGGTTGTTACTTCAGGATTACCATAAATAACACCAACTTTTTCTCTTAGTTGATTTATAAAAATGACAGTACAAGAGGATTTATTTAAAACTCCGGCGAGTTTTCTCATTGCCTTTGACATTAATCTGGCATGTGCTCCGACGTTTGAATCGGACATCACACCTTCTAATTCGCTTTGAGGAACTAAAGCAGCAACTGAATCGACAACGATAATATCAATGGCCCCTGATTTAGCGAGCATTTCCACTATTTCAAGCGCTTGTTCTCCGTGATCGGGTTGAGCTAAGATTAATTCATCGGTGTTGACTCCAAGTTTAGTAGCATATACTGGATCAATTGCATGTTCAGCATCGACAAAAGCCGCCCTCCCACCTTTTTTCTGTGCTTCAGCAATCGCAGTTAACGCTAAAGTTGTTTTACCAGAAGATTCGGGTCCGAAAATTTCAATAATACGACCTTTGGGATAACCACCAATACCTAACGCATTATCAATCAGAAGTGAGCCGCTAGGAATAGTATCGACATCGATATTAGGACGATCGCCAAGTTTCATTACGGCACCTTTACCGAATAATTTTTCAATGTCGCGAATAGTCTCTTCTAATTTTTCATCTTTTGTTTTCACTTTTTCTTGTGCCATTTTTTTATCCTCACTTTATCAATATTTGATTTTTTTGTTTTTTATAAGTTCTTCGATTTTTTTCAATGCAATCACTACACATTTGGCTCTGATTTCTTCGCGAGTACCTTTAAGGTGAAGCTCTAAGACTGTCGTTTCTCCATAAGCAAACCCAATGTAAACTAATCCTACAGGTTTATCTTCTAAAGCATCAGGCCCGGCATTCCCGGTAAAAGATACGGCGATTGACGAATCGAACAATTTTGCCGCTCCTTCTGCCATATACCTGGCAGTTTCTTTAGAAACAGCTCCGTATTGTTTTAAAATCAACTCAGGAACATTAAGAACTTTTTGTTTTGACTCATTACTGTACGTGACAGCAGAACCTTTAAAGTAATGAGAAGCACCGGGATGTGAGGTAATGGTAGTAGCAAATAAACCACCCGTGAGACTTTCGGCACTGCTTAAAGTAATGTCACCATTTTTGAGTGTTTCAAATAAGTCTTTAATCATTTTTCTTTTCCTCCTTAAATAATTCTCTTGCTGAAATCACATATATTATGCCCGAAACAACCGAAGCAATCATTGCCAAATAACATAGGACAATGCTAATATGGAATGGTAAATTCAATAAAGAAAAAGGATAATCATTTAAAAAGATACAAATGATTGCAATCATTTGAAGAACTGTTTTTGCTTTTCCCCAAATTGAAGCAGCGATTACTTTTCCTTTTTCAACAGCAAGCAAACGGACAGCATCGACAACAATATCTCTAGCAATCATCAAAACAACCACAATCGTAGGAATTCTTAAAGGTCCCTGAGTGGCCAAAATAATAAGGGTTGAATTAACCAACAATTTATCGGCAATCGGATCCATGAACTTACCATAAGTCGTTACAAGATTATATTTTCTAGCGAGATGCCCATCTAAGTAATCTGAAAATGAAGCGATGGCGAAAATTATTAGTGCAATTAAATAAATGACAGAAACATTGAATCCGCCGCCGGAAAGTTGCGGAATTTTAATATTAAAAACATCGTAAGGAAATAAGAGTAAAATTACTAATATTACCATTAAAATCATTCTGACAGTCGTAATTTTGTTGGGTAAATTCATGATTTAACTCCTTTATTGAGTGCTTGACCCGATAAGCCATGTTCTGTCGCGGACAATTATTTATCTATGCAATCTATGCATGCCTGAAGCAATTCATTTCTCGCTTCTTGCTTCCCTTACCAAATTTAGGTTTCTCGCTTGTGGGGTTTACCGCGTTCCACTTCATGATTTCTCATGAACTACGTCACTGTGGCACTTTCAAAGGTTTAACCATGTCATTAAAATTTAGGTTTCGCCTTGCCGTTAGATGCTCCCATCTACCCAAAGTTATTTTTTCCTTTGGCACAAACACTACCATCATCGCAGATGGTGCGAGCATGGACTTTCCTCTAGCTTTCGCCAGCAATTGTCTGGGTCAAAAACTATTTTATCTCATTTGGATCGATACCTTGTTTAAATAAAGCTTGTTCTAAAGCCGAAATTCTTTTTAGCAAATCGATGTTTCCTAAAGAAGAACTATGATCGTTACCTTCGAGGTTTTTCAATTTATCACTTAAAACAGCATTGGTAACTTCGATTTGATCCAATCGTTCTTTTAAAAGTTTATTAGTGCGGGTTAATTCGCTTATAGTATTTTCAGCATCTTGATGATATTGATTAAAAGATAAATAATCTTTTAGTATTTCATCGAGAAAACTATCTACTTGAAGAGGATCATATCCTGGTTTTTTACCGGCAAATTCACGATCAAGAATCGCTTTTGCATCATATTTAAGATTGAAATCCATCACTAATTTTCCTTTCTAGGAACTTTAATTATTATACAATAATTATCGATTATATGCAAAGCAAATAAAAAACCTTAGATAATCTACTTATGACTCATCATCAGCAAAAAATCTTTTTTATATTACAATAAAGCCAACTTATTTTATAATATACAAGTTGATTATATGATAATGCACTTAATTTATATATAATTTTTAAAAATAATTAGTGCATAATACTTTTACTTTATTGCTTTTCAGAAATTAAAAAAATCCTCAAATGAGGATTTTTCATAAAGCATTTTACTTTTTAAAAACTTTTTAATTACAACATCCGCAGACTTGAATCGTTTCCATATTGCTTGAAACCGCCATCGGTTGCTTCATACAAAAAGCGCAAACGCAGAAATTGCAAGTAGCTCTCATTCTGATATACCGGCACAAATTCATCACAGTACAAGTAAAAGTAATTGTCACCGTTTCATTTTGATTAATCGTTCCAAGGCAGATGTTATTAGTACCGCCACATTGACTATTGACAACATTTCCATTGACCATCAAACTACCTCGCATCAAACATAGGGAATTGTCAATTGGTAGTGAAACGACACAGTCCGTTATCGAACTCGAACAATTATTTTGAATAGTCAAAGTGTAATTAACTTGTTCACAAACTCTGCAGCAACAACGATCGCTTTGAAGCGTCATTAACAAGCCACAATCTGAACAATTAGAAACCCAAATAGGTTGATTTCCAGAGTTACAATTAGTATTCATCAAAACACCTCTTTCAAACGTTATAACGTTCAATTATGTATATGTGCCTATTTTGTTTTTGCAACAAGCCGAATTATTCATTTTATAAATGTGACAAATGGAGTATACTTATTTTAGAAACGGAGTAGTCAATGAAAGCTTTAAATAAATTACTCAAGAACAAACGAACTTTAATATTTATCGATTTTGAAGGTACTCAATTTACTCATGAAATTATCGCTTGGGGAGCTATAAAAGTTAATATCGACGAAAATGGAAATATCATTGACACTTATCCTGGTTTTCATGTTTATATCAACACTGATTCAAAAATAGGATCCGTGGTCACTAAAATGACGGGCATCGATAAAGTTGTACTTGAAGAGCACGGAATTGATTTTATTGAAGCGATTAAAAAATTTGTAGAATATGTAGGTGAAGAACTGCAGAATGTTTTGCTTTTGACATTTGGGAGTAACGATTTACGCATGTTTCATGACACCATGTTAAAATTTAATCTTCAAGAAAATGGTACTGCTCGTCAAATATGCAAAGCGATGGTTGATTTTATGGCTTTTATCGGTCAATATATCCGTGATTCTCAAGGAAATAATTATTCTTTGACAAATTATTTGAAGATTTTTAAAATAGAGCCCTGTGGCAAAAGCCATGATCCGTTAAATGATTCTATCGATTTATTAAATCTTTATAAAGCTTTTATCAATTCTCCGGAAATCGTTGCCAATGAATATTTAAAACTAATCAGTAATTTAAAGATTTTACCTGATCCGATTAAAAAAACCATCACGAAATTATGTAACGGCGAAAATGTAACCAGTGAAGAATTTAAAAATTACGTTAAAACTTTCTTATCATAAATCACTGTTAATATGGCAAAATATAATTAATGGAGGTATCTATGGTCAATTATCCTAACAAAAAAGATGTCTCAAAACTTGAAAAATCTTTTCACAATTTTGCTAATCGTGGCATGAATTTTGAACATGCCGTTAATACTTCAAACGATTATTATGATGAAATCAAGCGAGCGATTATTACTAAAAGACCTACTCCAATTCACGTAGTTAAGGTTGATTATGCTGATAATGCAAGAATTAAAGACGCTTATTTTGAAAAGCAGTCTACCGCTGATTATAATGGTGTTTACCGTTCACGCTATATTGATTTTGAATGTAAAGAAACCAAATCCAAAACTTCTTTAAGTTTTGGCAATATCTCTTCTCATCAAATCAAGCACTTAGAGAAAGTCATTTTTCACGGAGGTATTGCTTTTTTTCTCATTCATTTTGCAACACTTGGAGAAGTTTATTTACTAGATGCCAAAATCGTATGTGAATTTTATAATCAACAAGAACGAAAATCGATTCCTTATAATTTTATTCAAGAAAAAGGAGTATTGGTGGAACAAAGCTTTATGCCGAGACTGAAGTACCTAGATGCAGTTGATAAGGTCTTCTTCAATGAAGCGCAAAAAGTCAATCTTTAATATCATATTAAGCGGGGTTTTTATTACAACTTTTATAGTATCGCTGGGAATTGGTACTTATGTTTTTTATACTGTTAAAGATTTATCAACGCCACAAATTGAAAAATTAATTGAACAAAAACATACTCGAATTTACGATTCTTCTTCTCGTCTCATTGAAACTTTGGGAGAAGATAAAGCCAAACTTGTAAAGTACGAAGAGTTACCTCAAACGTTGATTAACGCTTTAATCAGTATCGAAGACGAACACTTTTTTGAACATCATGGCATCAATTATTCACGAATACTTTATTCGGCTTTCAATAATTTATTTTCTTCTAACGCACGACAAGGCGGTTCCACAATTACGCAGCAATTAGTAAAAAATTTACTTTTAACTTCAGAAATCTCGTTATCTCGAAAAATTCAAGAAGCTTATCTAGCTTATCAATTAGAACAAATGATGAGCAAAGAAGAAATATTGGAGCAATACTTTAATCGCATTTATTTTGATGCGACAATTCAAGGTGTTGGTTACGCTTCATACCGCTTTTTTAATAAAAGCGTTGATTTATTAACTCTACCGGAATGTGCGATTTTGGCAGGTGTTGTAAAATCACCTTCTTTATATTCTCCTTTTAAACATATTGAAGAATGTAACGACCGAAAAAATCTTGTGTTAAAAGCAATGCTTAACAATCATTATATAACCGATGAGCAATATCAATTGAGCGTTAAAAAACACGCAAAAGATCTCGTGATTGAAAAAGGATCTAATTATCAAGAAGAAACATACGATTTTCAAAGTTATCTAGATGTAGTATATCGTGAAACTAAAGAATTAACTGGCCTTAACCCTTTTTCTGCAGCTTTGGATATCGAAACATATCTCGATACTTCTGTCCAATCCTATATAGATGGCATTCAATCAGGAACGAATTTTACTTTTGATGATGAAAATCAACAAGCAGCTTTAGCGGTAATCGACAATCAAAATCAAGCTTTGATTGGTCTTATGGGTGGACGAAACTATGAAGGACAAATGTTATACAACCGCAGTTATGAAATGCAAAGGCAACCAGCTTCAACAATGAAACCGATTTTTACATACGCTTTAGCCATGGAATATCTCCATTATAATGAATTAAGTGCCGTTATCGATGAACCATATACCTATCCAAATACATCGATCACCGTACAAAATGCCGATAAACAATATTTAGGTAGAATCACTCTTCTTGATGCTTTAGGTTATTCAAGAAATACTTCAACTCTTTACACTCTTGAAAAAGTTATTGCAAAAATCGGCGTCGATAAAGCGATACAATACCTTAAAGATATAGAAATTATGGACGAAGGAGAATTTACTTATCCTTATGCAATCGGTGGCATGAAATATGGCGTTTCTCCGATACAACTTGCCGGAGCTTACGCAATGCTTGCAAATAATGGATCATACGTAAAACCATCTACCATAAAAAAAATCACCGATCAAGAAACCGGGAAAATCATCTACTCTCGCGATCTTAACGGAAAACAAGTAATTTCAAAAGAAGCCGCCTTAACGATGACAAGCGCTTTAACAAGAATGATTGATCAAAATTACTACAACATCGCTTTAGCAAAACCATCTAATCTTGCAATCGCCGGCAAAACCGGAACCAACGCTTATGACTCAAATGTGAGAGCTCGCTATAACTATCCTTCTAATGCCGATCGTGATGTTTGGTTTGCCGGTTACTCACCTTCACATACAATCGCCGTATGGACTGGATTCGATGAACCAAAATTGGGTGAAAAAAACTATTTTGGTTACAGCGACTCACGTCGATTAGTGGCTAAAAAATTATTTAAGAATGTGATGGAAAAAATATCTAGCAAAAGCAAAAGTTTCAGTTACGAAGCTAATCTCCAAAAAGTTGAAGTGGTCAAAGGTCTTGACAAATTTTACTTACCTAATTCCCTTGTTCCTATACAATTTATTTCCTATGCCTATTTTCGCAAAGAAGAAGTTCCTTATGAAACACTTCCCACTCCGGAATTTGACATTTTAGATAATCTCAATGTCAATTTCTTAAATAATTCAATATCGATTTCAATTTTAAATGAATTAAAAGAAGATGAGATTTACACTACTTTTTTTGGCAATCGTGGTTATCTTTTTAAAATAAAAACCCTCGACGAAGAATACGAAATTTTTGTTGAGGGATATAACTTAGAATTACAGGAACTACCAGAAGAAATCGAATCCATTGAAATTTACGAAACTTTTAAAAACAATCATAATCTTCATGGCGAGCCTTACATTTTAACTTTCTTTTTATAATATTTACAATATCTTGTAAGTTTACAAACGTCACACATCGGTTTTTGGGCCTTACAATAATATCGACCAAAATGAATAAATTGATGATGTGTTAAAATATATCTTTCAGTTGGAAAAAGTTTTTCTAATTTTTGCTCAACTTGCAATGGCGAAGCAATTTCATCGACAAGTTCCAATCTTTTGCTGATTCTTTCCACATGAGTGTCAACGGCAATATGAGGTTCTTTAAATAACTCAGCTAGAACTACGTTAGCGGTTTTTCTTCCCACACCATTCATTTCAACTAATAAATCTCGGGAATTAGGAACTTTGCCGTCATAGTTTAAAAGTAACGAATTAGCGATTGCCTTAATGTTACAAGCTTTATTTTTAAACAATCCCAAAGGCTTTATAATCTCTTCGAGTTCCGCTAAGGGAGCATTTTTTAATGCTTCTAAAGTCGGAAAGCGCGAAAAAAGTAAAGCGGTGACCGCATTAACTTTTTTATCTGTCGTCTGTGCCGAAAGCATCACTGCAATCAAAAGTTCATAATCTGAATGATAAATTAATTCGCAACTGGCATTCGGCAAAATTTCATCGAAATATTCGATAATTTGAGCAATCTTATTATTTTTCATCATCAGTCCAATGGTATGAGGCAATATCAATCGCTTTTTCAATATCGTTTTTATGGCGTTCGTCGATAGTGGAATATCCTTCTTTTTCGCGATCATTATGTATTAAACGTTTTAATAAAATTTTATCAACTAAACGAACCGTAACTTTTTTATTTCTCATAGCGCATTCTTCAAGCGCGGAAAGAATGGATTTATCGTCGATCCCGGATTGAATCCATTCCATAATTTTGTCGATATCGAGACGCGTTAAACTAGATCCGATTGCAGTTTCAAAAGCTGTGAAGATATTTTCTTTTTGCTCTTCGTTCAAAGATTGTTCGCTTTTTCGCCGATCTTCAATAGAAGCCGTATAAAAAGCTTCGATTTTTTTAAAGGTAGGTTCTAAAGAAGT
Organism: uncultured Bacilli bacterium; assembly: GCA_947591215.1. Classification (GTDB taxonomy): domain Bacteria; phylum Bacillota_I; class Bacilli_A; order RFN20; family CAG-449; genus CANQAG01. The sequence goes on from CANQCZ010000002.1 coordinate 42,631, forward strand.
TACCATTTGATCGTTTTTAGTCGCATATTCAATAAAACCTTTATCGATTAATTCGACAATTAACTGATCGATTTCTTTTTCTCCAAGCGACATTTTTAAAGCCAATGTATCCGCGGTTACCAATATCGCATCATGTTTAAGAATATTATCAATCGATAATATGATCATCACTTCGTTTTCATTCAAACCCAAATATTTGTATCGATCAATTAAGATATAACGATAATCTAACTCCTGTATAGTTGCCATCATAATTTTCACCTTATCAAAATTATAAAAAAAAAGTGAGCAAACTTAAATCTTATTTACACACTTTTTTAAATACTCGTAAAAAGTTTTTATGGAAAATTTTTTCAATTTCATCTTCTTTGAAATTTTCCGTTTTCAATCGTTCATATAAAAGGTTCATTTTTGAAGCATCGCTTAATGTTTCCGGAGTGTCAATTCCATCAAAATCACTTCCTAAAGCAATCGCATTGATGCCGGCAATAGCCTTAATATGATTTATATGATCTACAATTAATGATAAATAATCATCAGATGGTTTATTTTTTATAAACTTCTCACAAAAGTTAATTCCAATTACTCCACCTTTTAAAGCGATCTTTTTTATTAAATCATCGCTTAAATTACGCGGGTTAGGTGATACGGAAAAAGCGTTAGAATGAGAAGCGACAATCGGATCTTTTGAAATATTAAGCACATCTTCGACAACCTTATGTGAACAATGAGAAATATCGATGATCATCCCTAATTCATTCATTTTTTTCACTACTTCTTTTCCAAATGAGGTTAACCCTTGATAATGATCAGAAATGTTGTTTTTTTGGCTAATATCGTGTGCCGGATATCCGATTTCATTAGGATAATTCCATGTTAAAGTCATACTCCGACATCCGCGTGTATATAACTTTTCTAGTTTTGATAAATCACCTTCGATGATTTCTCCACCTTCAAGAGTTATTAAAGCCGCTATCTTTTTCCTTGTCACGATTTTTAAATAATCGTCATAACAAGTGACCTTTTCAATAACACTATGGTTTTCAAGTAATTGCTCATCAAAGTTATCAAGATAAACTTGAGCTTTATCGAAAAGATTTCCTTCGGTTTTCTTAATAAATAAGGCGAAACATTGTAAGGTGTAATGACCCTGCATCATTTTATTTAAATCAAGGTGAAGGTTATTTTTTATCAAATTTTGTTTTTTATCTAAAAGCGATGTCAATGTATCGCAATGCATATCAATAAGTGGAATAGGATTAAGAATTTGGCATAAAGGAATTATTTCATCGAGTTTTAACCTCTGCCATTCTTTAATAAAAAGTTGTAAATATTTCTTATCTACTTTTTTAGTTTCTTCAATAATCTTTGTAAAAGATATTTGCTTTAAGAAAATCATTTGTTTTGAAATCGCCTGTTCAAGAGACAAATCATAGGTTAAATCTTGAGTTGTTTTAAATCTAATCGCCCTTACGATTCGCAATGGATCTTCTTGCAAACGAATATCCGGGTTACCTATCATCTTCAAGTTTTTGTTTTTTAAATCAGTTTTTCCGTCATAAAAATCATGCACATTCATCTCATAATCTAGATAAAGTGCATTAATAGTGAAATCTCTTCTTTTTGCATCTTCTTTTAAATCTTTAACAAAACGAACATATTCCGGATGGCGAAAATCTTTATAATCTCCTTCAACTCTTAAAGTAGTAATATCGACTTTTCGATCATGCCAAATTAATGAAGTGCTTCCGAATTTTTGATATTTAACAGTGCAGTTTGAAAACATCTCTTCAATTTTTTCCGGTAAAGCATCGGTCACTAAGTCAAGATCTTCAATTGGACGATCACTTAAAAAATCTCGCACGGCACCGCCAACAAGGTAAAGGTTTGCTCCGTGAAGTTTAAAAATTCCACTTAATTCCTTAAAAATATCCAGTTCATTCATCAAGCGTCGTCCTCAATCCTTCAAATAATCCGATATTTTGCAAAGCTTTTTTAACTCCTGCAACATATGCATGTTTGTCTTTAATTTCATGAATCATCGTCAATGAATCATTCTCATTATCAAATATTATATCATGGCGATAGACAAAATCGTCACCTCTGGAGGAAATTATCTTTATCTTTTCATTTCCCAAGAGGTTTTTCAATAAAATGGCTGTCCCTGAAGGAATGTCTTTTTTTGATTTATGATGACGTTCCTTAATGGTAATAGTAGCACCGGGTTTTAAGATTTCCAGACATTTAACCAATCGCCAAAAGGAAAGCGAAAAATTGTAAACTAAGTAGGCAGAAAGATGATTGTCTTTGGCAGTACTATTTATTAAAGATATTTCAAAAGGAAGCAGACCTGTTGTGCCGGAAATAAAATGAATCCCGTTTGTTAAACATAATAAGGCACTTCTTAAACATTCATGTCTTTCAGTAAAGTCAATTACAACATCGTGTTGCCTTTCAATTAATCTTTCAATTGTCAAAGGATTTTCTTTATCATAACCATAAACCATAAAAGATTCTTTTAAATCCTCATAGATTAGGCTTCCCATTTTTCCTTTACAGCCATTGATACCAATAATCATCATTATCACCTAATCAACTATATGATTAAAGAAAATTGATATTACCAAAAATTATATTGACACCAATCACCTTTTGCATTATTATATTTTCGTTCTGGGTGTTTAGCTCAGCTGGGAGAGCATCTGTTTGACGTACAGAAGGTCGGCGGTTCGATCCCGTCAGCACCCACCATTAAAAAGTGCCTTGTTTAAAGGCTTTTTTTATTTAAAAGGCAAATAAAAAGAACTTCTTTCAAAGAAGTTCTTTTTTAATTAGCCATTAACTTTATCTTTAGCTGGTTTGGCTGCCTTAAAGACAACAGCTTTCATCGCCGGAATCTCAATTTTTTCTTTGGTAGTTGGATTAATTCCGACCCTTGCCGCACGTTCTTTGACAACAAAGGAACCGAATCCGGCAATTTTCACTTCTTCACCAGCAACGAGAGCTTCAAGAATTTTTTCGAAAACAACTTCGGTTGCATATTGGGCATCTTTTTTTGTTAAACGAGCTTCAGCTGCAACCTTTTCTACTAAATCAGCTTTATTCATTTCTAACCTCCTAATGAATTGTTCAAATAATACCATAAATTAGGACTTTTTGCAACCTTTTCTTGAAATATATAGAAATTAAGATAGCGCTTACATTTTATAACTTCTCATTAAAATACAAAAGCGATTAAATTTCCTCTGCCTTTATTCGAAATAGTTTTGATCAGTTGTTGCAATTTTACTTTTACCGGTTCTGGTAAGCTATTGAGTTTTGAAGAAATGCTTTCGTTTAAAATGTCTTTGAATTGACGACCGAATATTTCGCAATCCAAAATAGCCGTTTCATTTTTTTCATACGCTTCCAACAGATAATTCAAGAAGTATTCAGCTTGATCCTTAGACCCTAAAACCGGTTCAAATGAAGTTGATACATCAACTTTAATAATGTGATATGATGGCGATGTCGCTTTGACCTTGATTCCATATCTTCCATTAACTTTAATCATTTCCGGTTTTTCAATCACCATTTTATCTAAAGGCGAGGAAGCAAACCCATATCCTGTACCTTCCGCCATCTTCAATGCCGAACCTATAAGATCATAATCCTTTTTAGCTTTAACATACTCGCTTAAAACCGCGATTAATTGAGCTTTGTCAGTTATTTCACATCCGACAAGTTCTTTTAAGACTTGATCATACAAGCCTTCATCAACATCTAATTGAACAGTGACAATACCGGTTCCGGTATCGACATTTTGTAAATTGACTTCAGTTAAGTATTCGTTTTCTTTTAAAACACCATTGATTTTTTCAACGTCTTTGACAATTTTAGCTTCTCGCATCGCTAAATCAATCGATTGTTTGATCGACACTTTGATATAATGTTCGTCATCTAAAGAACTAACCCAAGTCGGTAATGCCATTTCAATGCCACTGATAGGATATTGATATAACGCTGCTTTTAAAATTTCAGTCGCATCTTTTTGACCCATTGACATTACATCCAAAGCGATAACCGGTGCTCCGTAATTAGTTTCCAATTCTTTTGCTAATGCTAAAGTTTCTTCTTTTCCCGGAGTTTTGGTATTCATGACAATCACGAAAGGCTTATCGATTTCTTTCATTTCTTCAATAACCTTGCGTTCTGCTCCAAGATAATCCGTTCTTGAAAAATCATTGATGCTTCCATCGCTGATTACGACAATACCGATTGTCGAATGGTCTTTAATTACTTTTTGAGTTCCGATACGCGCCGCATCATCAAAAGGAATGGTCTCTGTAAACCATGGAGTTTTAACCATTCTCATTTTTCCGTCTTCTAGATATCCGTTGGCACTATCGATAATAAAACCAACACAATCGATAAGTCTAATCTTTACCGAAAGACTTTCATCAATTGCAATAGAAACCGCATTAGACGGAACAAATTTTGGTTCCATTGTCATAATTGTGCGTCCTTCTCCTGACTGCGGAAGTTCATCAAGAGCACGCTTTTTTTCGCTTTCATCAGTGATATTTTCAATGACCACTGTCTCCATAAAGCGTTTAATAAAAGTTGATTTACCTACTCTAACCGGACCGACAACTCCTAAATACACATCTCCATTATTTCGTAATCCGATATCTCTTAACACCTGTAATGTGTCCATAATATTACCTCCTTGAGGTTCCTCAAGATGAATTTATGATAGAGCTTTATAGATTAGAACATACAAGAAATAAAAAAAGATGCAATTGTATGATATTTACTCACACCACGGTTATTTTAAAGGAAAGTAAATCTCATACATATGCATCTTTATTTTATATTAAGATAAATTTTAATATTTCTTATTTTTTTTGAATGACAAGATAAGATCGGCGATTGATAAACTTAATCCTAATGCTAAAATGATGAAAAGGCCAATCCATTCATACCATTCTTTGGGCCATTTTGAAGAAACTGCAACACCGATAATTAAAAGAGCGTTTAAAGCCACTAGCGATAGACCAACAATCAGCATATTATGGGATTTAGAGGTCACCAGCGTTCTTTCTTCCATTTCGTTAAACATAAAATGAGTACGTTTATATACTAAGAAAGTAATAATATTGCAAACGATTGATAATAGAGCATTAAATGGTAGTACTCCAACCAATAAGTAAAGTATCAAGTAATTAGATTCATTGATTCCAGGAATCATCGCACACATCGAAATTAATCCTTGAACATTACCTTTAAAGAAAAATTCTAAATAAAAAGGAATTAAAATCAGCCAATTAGTAATGATGGCCACTAATACCCACGCGAGTGAGGAAAGCGCCAATCCGACAATTGCACCTTTTTTGGAATGAAATTTTTTGTAAATCAAAGAAGAAGTTAATACGACCGCAATGCCTATTAAAAGATCCGCTAATTCTCCTACGTAACTTGTAGAAGTTCCAATCGTAAGAATTTTAAGCAAAGCTCTTACAACAACCACAGTAACACCACCGGTTGGTCCTAGAAGGAATCCTGCAATAATGGCAGGTAAATTAGAAATTTGGATATCTAAAAACGAAGGGAAAAGCATTGGAAGCGGGAACTTTACAAACATGTAAAGAATAGCGCTTATTGCAGATAAAACCGCCGTTTTTACTATCCAGGCTACTTTTTTGTTTCTCATACGAAACTCCTTTCTATGTGGGCTTAAAAATAAAAAAGCCCTCTATATACTTAGAGGGTAAAGATAGTTAATTAAACTATGACTTCTTTCATCCAGACTTTACTGTCGCCACTAGAATTTCACTAGTTCATGCATTACTGCTCGCGGGGTTTACCGCCGGTAAGGAATTTCACCTAACCCTGAAGTACAGCCATATTATATGACTGCCTATTTTTAAATGCAACTATTATGATTGACAATTTTTTCTTTGTTTGTTGCACTTGCTTTTATAATTAACCAAAATTTTTTTCTTTATATTTTGGAATTACATTTTTCTTCTTATTGATTAAACACAAATTTTTTAACATTTCAATTTCAGAATTTGTCAATTTACGATATGCTCCTCTTTTAAGATCGTTAAGCTTGATGAATCCGATCGAAATGCGAGTCAAAGACTTTACAGTTAACCCAAAATAATCAAACATTCTCCGCACCTGACGATTTCTTCCTTCATGAATGCTAATTTCTACTTTAGATTCTAAACCATTTCTTATAATTTTCACTTTGCAAGGAGCGGTCATTCCATCGCTTAGAAGAATTCCCTTTTCCATTTTTAATGCCATCTCTTGATCAAAATGTCCATTTACTATCGCCAAATAAGTTTTCTCTAAATGTGAAGAGGGATGCATAATCAAGTTTGCCAGTTCACCATCATTCGTTATTAAAATAGCACCAGAAGTATTGTAATCAAGACGTCCAACCGGAAATAATCGATAAGGATATTCTTTAAAAAAATCCGTAACTACTTTGCGACCACGGTCATCTTTTACAGTTGATAAAACACCAAGCGGTTTGTTGAACAAGAACACAACTTGCTCCTCATTAGTTAAGATTGTTCCATCAACTTCAACACAATCTAAAGGCGAAACTAAAGTACCAAGTTTATTGCAAATGACATTATTTACTTTCACTTTATTAGCGGTAATCAATAGTTCCGCTTTTCTTCTTGAGCAAATACCACTTGCTGCAATTCTTTTTTGCAATCTGATTTTTTCTTCCATGCAAATCAGTTTATCAAAAAAAGAAATTAAAATAAATAGATTATTTGAAATGATTAACATAGAGATAAAAGCATGCAAAACTATTTTTTAAATTTTATAAAAAATAATTATTTTAAAAATAGTAAAGACAAAATAACACCCACGGTGATTCCAACCACATCTGCCATAAGTCCAACTTTCAGAGCATGTTTCCATTTGGTGATTCCGACGCTTGTAAAATACAACGATAGAACATAAATCGTCGTGTCTGTGCTCCCTTGAATCGTCGAAGCCATTTTGCAAGTAAAAGAATCGGCACCGGCAGCACATATATTATCTAAAACTGCAATTGAAGCCGAACCGGATATTGGTCTAAACAAAACCATCGGTGTAATATCTGCAAACATATTTATCGCGGGGAATAAAGTTTTTAAACTAGCTTTTATATCTGTAATCAATCCCGAAGCTTCTAACATCGTTACCGCAAGTAACATTGCCATTACCGACGGAAAAACTTCCACAAATAATCCCAATCCTTCTTTGGTACCATTCAAAAATGAAGCATAAGCATTTTTCTTTTTAATTGCTGCATATATGATAGTTAATATCACCAGCAACGGAATAAATACTAAAGATACTTTATTCATTTACGATCATTTCTTTCATCTTTAAATAATATGAACGAATTGATTAACATATTATAAATTTAGATTCTTAATTTTCTATCAGTTCTACTTCAATTTAAAAAGAAAAAAATATGAGGTCAAAACTACAATTCACTCATGATTAAATGTCTTTATTTAATTAAATGAATATCTATATTTGAAGGCGTTTTTTATGGTATAAAACTACTTCAATTACCCTATTTAAAAGCTTTTAGCAAACAGATAAATTTCATCACATTTTTAGTAGAAAAATTTCTAATCATTTCGCTTGTGTTATTTTTATCCATATGATATATATTTCATGCAAAATGAATTTATTTGTTTTGAAATTAGAAAGGAAAACTTGTATGACAAAAGGCAAAAAAACTTCATTCTTAGTAGGATTTATTTCACTATGTTTACTGATAGTCAGTTTTAGCGTTTTCAAAAACAATAATTTTTCTAACCTTTTATCTAATAAAATACTCAATAATCAGATTCAAGATACTACAAAAAATCGTGATAACAACAATCACTTCTTTTCTAATTATGATAGCGAAATAATAATCGATGAAGTAGAAAGAAGTCATACACCGCAAGTATTCGGAGAATTAAGCGAGGATCAATATCCTTCTATTTATCATCCGCAAACTTTCAGCGATTTAACAGGTGACACACCTGATACCGTTGAAGCATTAAATGCGACCAGTTTAGGTAAGATTCGTATCGAAAACGAAAAAATCTTAGAAGAAACAGATGCACAAATCGCAAGTGGCACCTTAGGAAAGCATCGTTCTGCCGATGGTCAATTTTATGGCAAAATCGATGACGATGCTCCACGTATTATTAAAAAAGTTACTATAAATCACATGGTTTCTTCACGCCACTCCTTGAGCGTTTTTGCTCCGGCGGGAGAAATTCTTACCGTAACCATCGATCAAAGCATTATCGACAAAACCGACAAGGATCATCGATTAATTATCGTGGTCGGTTTTCCTTATCGCGAAAATACAGTTCACGCAGTGCAAAAGAAATTTTTCCAAAAATTGCAATCTGCCCAAAATCGGATGCCTATCCTTTTCAAAGAATTCACAATTACTGAACCTGTTACGAAAATCGGATCACCATTAGGCGGCATGGTTTTCTTAAAAGATATCCCTGCGACCATCGATCAAAACTTTGACATCACTATCTCAGGTGGGGTCGATAATCCTAGTTATCAATATGGTATTTCTACAACTGAAGATTGGAAGTTAATTTTGGAAGCACCTTCACCTTACGCTTGGATTGAAACTCCTTACGTTTATTTTTTGATGCCGAAACTTTACATTAAAAACATTGAAGAATTAGATAGCAGTTTGACATTTTGGTATAAAGCTTCCATGCTTTCTAATTATGCGATGGGTCTTGATACATTAAAAGGAAAAATAAGACCGGTAATCATGATGTATGATAGTTACATCCCTAGTGGCAGTGCTTTAGCATATCCCGGTATTTTTGCCGTAATTTGTCCTTCAAGTTGGGCAATAACAACTCTCGATTATGAAACCACGTTTACAACCGCTAATTGTTGGGGTGTCATTCACGAAATGAATCACAATTTCCAATATCCCCGTGTAGCCGGTCTTGGAAATCCATGGACTGTCGGCAGTAATTATATGGAAATTACCAACAATGTGATGAACATTCTAGCATATGTAACTTATACCGACATCGCTTCTAGCCGTAGTGATAGCGCCGCGTCAGCTAGCGGTGGCGGAAGTGCCGTCGATCCTTATTACAATCTTTCCAATCTTAAATCTATTTCACAACAAAAGAGTACTTTTGAAGAATTCGGTGAAAGCAAACTTTACGCTTACGTAGATTTAATCCACAGTTTTGGAATTGACAAATTTATTCACTTTCTTCGTCAAATCGGCGGAGCTGAAGAATCCGAATATTTAACCCCTGATCAAGTGGTTTCAGCTAGCGGAGCTAGTCATAACTACACGACAACCGAAGATGGTTTTGCAACTTTTGCAAGTCAATTCTTTCAATATGATATGACTGATTATTTTCAAGATTTATGGCATTTCAATTTAAGCCAAGCCACGATTGAAAAAATTAAAGATCTCAATTATCCAAAATATTTCTCTTTGCAAAACGTTTACGCTCTTGGAGAAAAGAATATTGAAACCGGAAGACCTTATATCTTTAATCGTAATCAAAGTGAAGTAACTTTAAATCTTGAAGAAAAAACTTTGACTTCCGCTGATCGTTTTGAAGTGGCCTCAATCACAAATATCAAAAACGGAACATTGATAAAAAATTCAGAAGAACTTTACACATTTGCCCCTAATGATAATTACGATGATATAACTTTCGATGTGACATATAATGCCTGGTTTGATGGTGATGAAACCACATATCAAAAAACATTAAAAGTTCAGTTAAAATTTGCTGTCAATAAAACAGTTCAAGCGATTGAATATAGTGCTTCTAATGGTTATACCGTTCAACAAGCGATTGAACAATTTGCTAATGAAGAACATAAAGTTAAAACCTACACCACTACCTCTCTTTCAACTAGTGTGACTGATGGAATTAATCTCACTTATCTTTCCACTAAAGTAATATTTGATTATAAAAAGAAATTGACATTTATGGTTTATGGCGATGATGCCACTTATATCAAAATCAATGGTCAAGAAGCATATTGCAATCAATATATTGACGCTTATTGGGATTATAATAAGGCTAAATCTTTAACGGAAAATAAAATTGAAATTGATGTAAATCCAAACGAACCGATTCTTATCGAAGCCTATTGTTTAAATACCGGAGGGCCTGGATATATTCACGTTCAATATAGTGAAGATAAAGTTAATTACTCCTCGATTCTTTCATCTGACTGTTTAAATCCTAACGTCAACCAACAAGTAATCGATGACTACTTAAAAGATAATTCAAAACCTTTCTTTTATGACACACAATATGACTTAGAAAGCAATTTGTTGAAGCGGATGTATCCAAATAATTTGGATTTAACCAAAAAAATTCAAGAAGTAAAATGCATTGATAGTCAAGGAAGAAACATTCCCGGTCAAAATAGTGATCATTTCATTAAGAATTTAACCGACAATAACACCGGCACTTGGTTTACTCCAAATCCATCATATAATTATTCGCATTATTATATTTTCGATTTTGGTGAAAGAGTTACTATTTCTAACGTAAATATCGAATTTTACGATTCTAGTTATGCTCCAAGCGGATATAAATATCATATAGCCGATAATATCGATACTACAAATATCAGTCAAAGTATCGCGAACGCCTCAAATGTTTTTAATCGAGACAACTCCGCTTATGGTACTAAATTTTCCGATCAATTTGAATTGACTAATGGAAGATATTTGATTATCGAAATAACCGGTTCTAGTGCCTACAATCGATCAAGTATTCGCGAGATATCGGTTTCTCAATCATTAAATACCGAAGATGTCAACATCTATGGTTCGTCTAGTGAAGAATTCGAATATTACAATGAGTGGAATCCCGTCAAAGGAAACTTTATAAACGGACTTGCTCAAAAAACTCAAAACGGAGAAATAACCTTTATTCTTGAAGGTAAAGATTTATTGTTATATTTTTCTCAAGAATCAGCGAGTAACGATGAATCATATGTTTTAATCGATGGTCAAAAATATTCAATAACTATAGATAATACTTCATCTCCTTCCGTATTTATCGCTGGGCTAGAAGATAAGCAACATACAGTTACTATCGTCGCTAAAAACTTAGTCTTTGATGCGGCATTAACTACCGGACAAATTTTAGAGCAAGACGAACTTCAAGAACTAAACTTATCGATTAGTGATTTCGTTTATAACGGACAACAATGGAAACCGGTTATTAGTTATAATGGAGTTATATTACAAGAAGGAGTCGACTATATTTTAAAATCGTGCGAAAACAATGTTTCTGTCGGTAGTGCTTCTTTCTCGATTGAAGGTAAAGGATTTTATAAAGGAGTATTAGATTCAACCTTTGAAATATCGCCACTTGAATTAAATAGTGAAACTGTTTCTCTAACAATCGATGATAACAACGTTTTCTCCGGAACTGCTTTAACACCAACTATTGAAATTACAACTAAAATCGATAATCAAGAAGTAATTTTAAAAAATGGTATCGATTATGATGTAACCTTTAACAATAATGTCTCCGCGGGCAAAGCTTCTTACACTATTCAATTTAAAGGTAACTTCCAAGGCACCATAACTTCCTACTTCAATATTTCTCAAAAAGAATTAAGTTCTAATGATGTAACCATTTCTGTTTTGGATGAAACCAGTTATACTGGTCAAGAAATCACTCCAAACATCGAGATCAAAATTAACGATCAATCTGTTACCCTTATAAACGGAGTTGATTATGATATCGTATTTTCAAATAATATCGCTGCCGGCGAAGCTTCATTCACAATCAATTTTAAGGGCAATTATCGTGGTATAATCAATTCCACTTTCACGATTGCTCCAAAAGAAGTGCAATTAGATAGCAACCTTTTGTCCATCGAAGATCAAACTTATACCGGTGAAGCAATAAATCCCGAGTTGGAAATTTATATAACTGAAAATGATAGAAGAACTGATTTAGTCAATGGTGTAGATTACGATGTCACATATTCTAATAACATCGAAACCGGTAAAGCTACAATAACGATCCAATTCAAAGGAAACTATACTGGTACAAAAACTCTCGAATTTAATATTGTAAATTCAAATAATAATGTTGAAACAATATTTTTAATTAGCGGAGTTATTGCAATCATCGGCATAATCTCTATCTTATCAGCGATATTTTTTGTAACCAAAAAGAAAAAATCAATGTCTAAAAATTAAAATTTATATGTAGTTTTATCTTTTGTTTTTCAGCGCCTTCTTACGATAATAACGATCTAATAAAAGTCCTGAAACACAAGATAAAAGCGTGCCGATAATACCATATATGATGAAATCCGTGGGATTTGAAGCACCATAACTATGTCTTATCGCCATCACTGTAGTAGGTATCAATGTAACTCCGGCAGTGTTTAAAATCAAGAATGTGACCATTTCATCGGAAGCTGTCTTTTCATCTTCCGGTGAAATCATCTTTAATCTTTTCATTGCTTTTAAACCGCTTGGAGTAGCTGCGAAACCAAGGCCAAACATATTTGCGGCAATATTGGAAGAAATATATTTTCTTGCTTCCTCATCTTTTAAATTCGGCATGATAAGATTTAATAGCGGATTTAAAGCTTTAGCAACTTTATCGATAAGACCACTATCATACATGATCATCATAATTCCATTCCAAAAACAAGCAGAAAAAACCAATGTACAAACAAGATTCAAGCCCTTTTCCGGCAATGCTAAAATCGAGTTTGCCAAAGCATCAAATCTACCTGTAACTAATCCATAAATAATTGAAATAACAATAATTCCAATCCAAATTTTATTCATTTGATATCACCTATATAAATAAATGAATAAAACGATAATGTAAGAACTATCTAGTTATTAACTTTTTCTTTTTAAATGGTCAAAACAAAAAATGCTTAAAAAAGTGCAACTATCTATATAGAGATAGCTACACTCTTGCAAGTTTGTGTTAATTATAAATTATATTTAATATAAATATTAACTACTTCTATAAGTATATTTAAATAATCTCTATCATACTCGTTAAAGTCAAAATTTAAAGCATCATATTCAGCCAAATTTGATAGAAAAATTGAGAATTCTTTTATTTCATTTTGAACATCTTCTCTTTTTGCTTTTTTACCTTCTAGAAGCATCGTACACAAATCAAAATCAACATGTTCTACATATAATATATTAACAGTAGGATCTTCTTTATACATCGATGGTATTCGCATTTTTTTAAATTTTTTTACAAGTAATTTTTCATCTTCTGTAAGCATTTGTATTACCTCCTATTTTTAATAGTCAAAAAATAGTATAAATTAGACTCCTACTAGTTTCTATTAATTTTTTTCCTTTTCTTTTTTTCCTTTTCTTCTTTATAACATAATTTTACGATTGGATATATTATTATAATCATTAATGCTGATTCTAACCAGCTATACTTATTAGGTGGTGAAGGATCATTATAATATCCGTATATAGTTGAAATTATATATATGATAATTATTTGTATTATTTCAATCACAATTTTTTCCCCATTTTTAAAACCATCTTTTGTATAATTGTTATAATTGCTAGTTGAATTATTTCTTATAATAAAAAGTCAATTATACTTATAAAATAGACTAAATCATCATATTTTTTAAACAATTCCTCATCAAATGTTTTGTTTTTTGTGGCTGAGAAATATAAACTGTCTGCTAGATTCTTTAATTCTTTTAGTTTTTCATCACTTAACTCAAAATCAAAGATATATGCAGGTTCTTTATCAAATCCCATTTTATATCCTGCATAATCAATAGTTGCAGTATCAACTATCCTATCATAATAAGATGGCAACCATTCTTTAACACCTTTTAAAAAATTTTCAAACAATCTTTTTTCTAATCTCATTTATTAGACCCCCTTAAATAAAAAATGCCATATCCATCTATAATCGCTTGTTAATACTAATTTGTAAATACCATTATTAAATTTGCCTTTAATTACAGATGACCCTTTAGCAGTAAACGAATAAAATAATCTACCATTTTCGCCAATGTCTTTGCTCATCTTTCCATATTTTATGATATTTTTTGAGTTAAAACAGAGTCAAAATATGGCCTACTATCATTTTTGTTAGAATAATAACTTTCTGGAAATTCTGCACTTCCTATATTCTTATAGGCTTGTATTCTAGGTGTGTTGTATTTGTACCATGCCCCACAAACAATACTACCAACAGTTGCAATAGTACCAGTAATTGATGCATAAGTATTATATGCGGACGAGTTGCCTCCAAATAATCCATCTTCCATGAAATTATAATCAAAAGCTAAATCTCCAACTTCTGCAACACCATTAATTGTAGTTAGCGCCCCTGCTCCTATTGTAATACCAGCAACTAATAACATAGGCCATGTAGCAACTCCACTAGCAACGACTAAAGCACCAGCAATAATAGCACCAATACCAGTAACTAAATATCCTACTCCTTGCCAGAAATAACTCCATTCCCAATCGTGTCCACTAGGATCTGCGTACATTATAGGATTATTATAACAATAACAATATAAATTTAAGCCATTAATAGATTTAGGGTCTAAATAATCAATTGAATCAGGTGTTAGCCATCTACATAGTTCTGGTGAATAATACCTAGAGTTGCAATAGAAGAGTCCTGTCTCAAATGATTTATATCGAGTATCCTCAACAAAGATTAACCTATAACAATTTAATTTCATTGTAAAATTAATTATTTAAAATTTTTTTCAAACTTACATTATTTTCTTGTGAAAATATTTATTATTTTTTATTTAATATTTTTTCACATTGTGGACATAATCCATCTTCATTTAATGGTAAAGGCTTAAAATATTTTTTTATAAAATACACTTCCAATGATCCATCTACAGTTGTGATTTTTTCAGGCATGTTTGGCTTATATCCTTTTTCATGACAACATATACATTCGTTAATCCATTTTTTAAATTTTGGAAAAGCATTGATATATTCTTCGCCTTCATTTCCGTTTCTTTTCATTACAATTTTCCCCATTTCTCTAAAATTTTTTTTAATAAATTAATTAACTTTTTTAAATTATCATGAGTACTATAAGGATATTTATCAATTTCTTTATGCAATCTTTGCCATAAATTTCAATTTTTTATTGTCTAATGGTCTTATTTTTTTCTTCATTATAAAAATAATTGATTTTATTAGTAACAGCATTATTTGAATTAATCCAATCTTCCTCAAGAATAATATCACCATTAAAATAATAATTTACATAAATTATTAGAATTTTCAACAATCTTATATATTGCTATATGATCATCAAATTCATAAATATCATTAATAAAACATGGTTCTACTTTAATTAATCCTTCATTAGCTAATTCTTTAATTATCTTTTGTATTGTTCTATCACTAACTGCTAGTTTAGATGATAAATAATTAATTTTAATAGAAGTACTACTATTATCAATGATATAATTTAGAACTATTTCTTTACGTTCACTAGGCGTAGATTTACGATAATGATAAACTGTTGTTCTTAAGGCTTATGATATACTTCAGGAATTACTATTCCATACTTACGATAGTTTTCGTTTTCTGATGTGTAGTACACACAACTCTAATCTTTGTCCACAACATTAAATAAACCATTTTTGCCAATCAAAACAACATTTTCAGAATTAGGTCTTCTTTTTCTTGAAACTTGTTGAACATATAAAAAGGTCGGCATTTGAAATGCTGTTCCTGATACAATACATTCACCTGGAGCCAATATAGTAATAAAATCCAATGACGCATCATCCATATATGCAACCGCCTTTCTGATTTTCGAAATGTCAGATGGATTAACTAGTTTATGTATAAAATAATTGTGTAGTTGAGAAATAATAGTTTGAGATATATCACTTGGTCTTTGACTAGCAATCATTAAAAATAACCCAAATTTTCTTCCTTCTTTTATTACCTTTTCAAAAACATCTAAAACAGATTCGTGACTCAAAATATTTTTATTATCTTCATATAGAATATTATGAGCTTCATCTACCACAATGTTTATAATCTGTTTTATTTCTCCTTCTTCTTTTTTCTCAACCAATCTATTAAATATATTATTTGTTATTATAGATGGTACAATTTCTTTCATGTCTCTATTAACATTTCCAAGTTGCACTATACAAACGTTTTTGTCATCAAAAATATCCTTAAATTCTTCTGTGAAATCAAAAATTTTGCGGAAGTCATTAATTAATTTTCTAGCTCTAGCTATTAACGGCATCATAAAATCAAGATTTACGCCATTCTCATTTTCGTGTGCAACCGCAAAATATAACTCAAATAAAAATCTGTCCAAACTATCTTCAGGAAGAGTTATATCAATATTGTCTAACGCTTTTTCAAATTCACAACTTCCACAATAAAAAATTGTTCCGTTGCTATTTTTATAATGAATTTTAACTTGCTGTGAATGATAAAAAAATCCATCTAATCCAGTAAAATATTCATTTAGATATACCCTCATAGATTGAAATAAAGATTTTTTTGCATTTGTGATTATCAATTTTAAATAATTTAAATAATATTTTTTCCCGCGTCTT
Source organism: uncultured Bacilli bacterium (assembly GCA_947591215.1). Taxonomy (GTDB): domain Bacteria; phylum Bacillota_I; class Bacilli_A; order RFN20; family CAG-449; genus CANQAG01. The sequence goes on from CANQCZ010000002.1 coordinate 59,251, forward strand.
TCTTCTTCATCTTTTTTCATTTCTTTATAGGCATTTTTAACTACTGGGGCTTGAGTTTTTTGTGAAGCATTCATTAGAACTATAAAATCATCTTCGCTTAAAGAATTCAAATTTAAAGGTATTTTCCTCAATGATGACTTTTTGCTTGTAGATAAAGGATAAATCGTTTTTTCAGTTTCTTCACAAATTGCTGATTTACCATACTCATTGTTTAAATCTAAAATCAAATATTTACCATTTTTGGTTTTATATTTATTCAACAAATTAGTATACTCCTGCAAAATTTTGGTTAAAGTATTTGATTTACCACTACCTGTATTTCCAAAAACACCAATATGAGACGGTATTAACTTATTAATTTCGATATTTATACCTTTATTTTCATCAAACAAATCATTTCCAATAAATATTGTGTTAGACGAACCTGAATTATAAATGTTTTCATAGTCATCTTTATCTAACAATTCTATATTTGCAGACACAATTGGCAATATTCTAAGACCTTGTATGAATTTATTTTTATCCAAATAACCCTTCACTTGCAAATCCAAGAAATGAGATTGAACATTACTACCAATCTCTTCGCTATATTCACCAACCACTTGGCAAATAATTGTATCTATTCCAATCTTGGTTTTGACAAATCCATTTATTTTAGGAGCAGATTCCCTCTTTCCATTTTCAACCAAATATGGAGGTAATAAATTAAAAAGCTTTGCTCTAACCTGAAGTCCTTTAACTTCAACTATTCTTCCAACGATTTTTCCCATAACTCTTTCACCATATTTGAACATTCCAATGTAGTATCAATGCCTTCTTCGTTTTCTATAATTGTAATATTATCTACCATATTTTCGGGAATATAATCTTCTTTTTTAAATTTATACCAATAAATTGTTAATCCTGATGAAATACAATCTTTTAAAATTTTGTTAATATGTTCATCATTCCCTGAATATCCAATAACAATAAGTACAGAATTTTCTCTAGACAATTTTTCTTTCATTTTAAATAATATCTCAAATCTATTTGCCATTATCATTGAGTCATACTTATTTATTCCTGGTAAAATAGGATTATTAATATCTCCATGCAATTTAGAAACTAAATACGTTGGCACAAATTTATTAAATAAGAAGTTATATCCAACCATATAAAAGAACTTATCGTGGTTTTTTATATTAGAAGATGAAATTGAATTACTTAAATATCCAAGATTTTCTAATACCTTTTCAACAATCATATCATAATTAAGTGTGTATATATTCACTTGCTTAGTAGTTTTTGTTCTATTTTCAGATTCCTCTACTAACTTATTTATAATAAAAAAAAGTGATTCAATATTCTTAATTGATTTGTGATTGAAATCTATTGTTTTAGAAAAATCATTAAACTCTTCCACAAACAAATCAAAAACTTGTTTTTTATCCTTGTCTGTTTTTAATTTATCTAGACCTTCTTCGAAATTTTGGAAAGGTTCTTTTAATAAATTCTTTAATAATTCTAATGATTTACTAAATTTATTAATTTGTGGAAAAGCAGCCCCATTAACCCCCGCACCAAATAAAAAATTAATGTGTGATGATGATAAGATTTTAGAATCAAATTTTACTGTATTCATACTATTACACCTCGAACTTCTTTAATAATTTGTAATCAACACTTCTCTAGTTACAGTTTCTTTATCCTTTATTTGGTAATTAGAATTGCTATAACTTGCTTTTATATAAATCAAATTAAAATGATTTTTATCAATCCATTGCTTTAATTTTTCATGAACTTTACCTTTATGTTCGATGACATTAGACAACGCAAAAGGTATCCCTTCTTCATTTAATTTTTCTAAGAATTTTAATAACTTTCTTTCTTCTTTAATTGTCCATCCATTATTTTCGTTATATGAAGCTATTCCTAAATAATATGGTGGATCACAATAGAAAAACGGATTGTCTAAATTAGAATAATCTATTTTATTAAAATCTTTATTTTGAAATAAAATAGTTTTATTTTTAATTTTTAGTACGAAATCTTTAATATTTTTTCTAGATGATGAATTGAAATCCCTCTTTCCTACAGGCATATTAAATTCACCGTTAGAGTTAAATCTAATTTGATTGTTAAATGAGAAAATTATTAATGTTAACAAAAGAAAATCTTTTTCTTCGCTTTCTCTTTTTAAAGAATTATATTCTTCTCTTAATTGAGTATACTTTTCCTTATTGTAACTGCCTACACCAGAATCACTTTCACAATTGTAATATTCATATCCATTTTCATAAGTGTTAGACAATTCATACTTTGCAATGTTTTTTTCGATTTTTTTAATAATTACCGAATAATCGTACTTGTAAAATAATTTTATTAATCTAGTAATCTCTTTTTGTTTATCGTTATAAACAATTATATCACATTCTACATTAGCACCAACATTAAATCCACCACCAAATAGGTCAATAAATGAATTGAAATGTGTTGGAAATTTTTCTAATAATTGAGGCAATAATTTATATTTTCCACCAGTATAGTTTAAAGGTGATTTAGCATAACCATTTATTTTTTCTTCACTTTCATATTCTGTAGTTTGTTTACCTACAAAACATAGAAATAATCTTTCCTTATGATCTTCTATATCTGTTTTACCAGTATTAAATTGATTGAATTCTTTTTCAAACACTTTAACTTTGCCTTTTGCTAATAATATTCTCATGATGTCATCATCACTAATTTTAGCTTGTGATCTGCCAGCACCTTTAGTACCCATATTATTATATGAAACTAAAATATATCTAGCATTGATATTATTAATTAAATCTTCAAATTGTTTAGGTGCTGTATGTGTACAATATTTACTTTTCAAATTACTTCTATCCATTTTCTTAGCAACACCAAATACTTCTGGTTTTTCCCAAGAAGCAACATTTTCAAGCAAATGATAAGCATCACAATATTGTCGCGAATTATATGGTGGATCAATATACACTAAGTCTGCAACAACTCTTCTAACTAATGAATTTGCATCTTCTCTGTAAATAATATTGTTTAAATTAACTTCTCTTGCTGGTAAGTCTAGTTCTTCTAAAACAAGGTCTTTATTTAAATCACCATTCATTCTATAAGCATCATAATGCCCTACAGTGTTTGCAATTCTATCCATTGCATATAAGAGAGATGTTATTAAAATTGCTTTTTCTCTTTCATTTAATTCTCCATTATTAAATTGGTTTTCAATATTTTCTCTAATATATCCTATTTTTTTACAATTAAATTCACTAAAAAAAGTATTAGAGAAATTATTTGAAAAATAATTGTCTTCTAATATTTCCAACTCATTATATCTTGTAATTAAACCACTAATTTTGCCTTCATCAATCTCTTGACTACCAAACCACGCAATATAAGAAAGGTAATTAGACATTAAAATATCGTTAACCATTATTGTTGTATATTGATTATTAAAATTCCAAGCAACATTACCTGTTCCACCAAACAAATCTAAAATGATATTTATATTTTCACATTCCTTATTTACTACCTCTGTAATAAATGATAATAACTTAGCTTTACTTCCTAAATATCTTCTGTTTTTTATATTGAATTTACTCATTTAATTTTTCATTTCCTTTTTAGGCATCTCATGCATCTAATTATAACAAAAAAAGCCTTATATTACAACAATAAGGCTAATTTAATTTTGGCCTCACTTTTGTTTTGAAACCCCATGATTTTGAAGAGTTTTTTTAAAACCCCACGCAACCCCACGCGTTTTCGAGGAGGACCTTAATTTTTATATTTTTTGTACTAGTGTATTGTTATACCAATCTAATCCAGTCTGAAGAGAATTATAGGCTTCATCAAAAATTGTATATAATTCATCATAATTCTTTTTCTTTTCCACTATATCTTTAATTAAATCTACATCTACAGGAATTATTTTCAATCCTATATCTTCACCTCTGACATTAATTTGATAATTTTTCATAACCCTAAACGTTTTTAGTGTTCGTTCTTCTAATTGTGAAGCTACAAATAATACGTAATCATATTTGTTGTTAGTTTTATTAACATGATTTTCTAAATGTCTAGAAACTGGTTCCCATTCCATGTGTCGTTGCCCAGTAGATTCACTTAAAGTTGCTTCTAATAACATATCATGCTTAGGATATGAAATTAATTTAGGATAGTTAAATACTAGATCAGCGTCTCCACCTGGAGCATGTGTTTTAGGCATGAAGTTAGCATCTAAAGTTAGATTCATATACTCTTCCAATCTACCTATTCTTCCACTAACTTGATACCATATAATACCTAGAATGTATTCAAATATGGTAGATGGAGTAGCGTCATCAGTTACTAATTCTTTAATTCTATTATCATTTCTAGTTTTAAAACAATCTAGTAATTCAAGAAGCACATCTTTTCCTAATTTTTCATCTATCATTTTAATAAAAGTATTATTTTTAATATCTTTTAAATATTCCTCTAATTTTCCAGGAACAATCGTTCCTCCATATTTAGTATTAATCGTATTAGTAATATCTGCTTCAGTTTTATTACATTCAGGATATATTTTATCTATTTCCAGATAATTAGTAAAATATTGTTCATAATTATCATTAGAAATCATAGGCTTAAACAACATTTTTTCTACAATATCATTGAAATAATACTCTGCAATTTCAACTAATTTAAATCTACCATTTTCATATTTAATAATATCTGTTAAATTGAAATAACGTTTATTTAAGTCATAATAGTCTTCTAATGTAGATTTCCACTTCATTAAATGCCATGTTTTAAAGAAATAATCCTTAAACTCTTCTTCAGTGCTACATGAACAAATATTTAATTCATAAAAATATAATAAATATTCTTGATTAAACTTTGTGTTTTTATAAAGTTTAAACATAGACTTCCAAGTAGAAGCTTGATTTGCGTTTATTTTCGAAAATGCATCTTTTAATTGTTTTAACAACAATATTCTTTCATCATCATTTAAACTCACTCTATCTATAACTAAAGTTTTTAAAACATTATATACTTTAGCAAACGGTCTGTCGTACTTTCCACTTTTTCTATTCATACCTATCTGTTCCATTACAGATTCATCTATTACATCACTTGTCATCAATAAGTTATATGCTTCTTGATAATTATCCATAGACATCATTTTTTTAATAAGTAAATTATCAACAGAAATTTTTCCTCTTGCACTTAAAATATCCGCTGTTGTTTTTAATACATCGTTATTATTCATACAAGTAGGATATAAATAAGTAAATTCTTCTCTTGTCAAATATTCAAGTTTTGATAGCATATACAACAACACTACAAAAGGCCTTATTTGAATTGTATTATCATTAATTTGATATTTTAAAAATTGCAAAAGATATACATAACTGTCCTTTGGAATTTCTAGTATGTTATCAGAACTAAAATCACCAGATAGCGATATTTTATTGATCAAATCACCTATTGGTGTAATGTGCCTAGATTTTCTATAAACCAATCCGATATCAGCCAATCCAGATGTTTTTTCTCTTGCATCTTTATCTTTAATCGCATCATAATCTTCAATAAAATCTTTAGAAACCAATAAATCAAAATATTTTGCTTGTAGTGTTTTATTCCATTCAATATCAGGATTTGAAGTAAATAATTCACTTAAATATCTTAATTGACACTCGTTTTTATAGTTTAATTGATCAACTCTAAAACTTGTTGTTCCAATACTCCAACAATAGCTTTTAAATCCCATATTATCTTCACCACTACTTTCTACTTTTTTTGATAAATGATACTAAAATTATATTAAAGTTTTCTTAAAAAATATATAAATTAACATAAATATATTTCTAATTAAATCTTATTTTATAAAAAAGAAAAGGCAAGCATAATCTATCGAATAAACTTACATTATTTTGTTTGTAAAAGTAATTTGCTATTATTTTGTGTTCTAAATTTTATAAGATATATTTTTTCTATTCTTTTGTTATCTAAATTTCTTAACAATTACTTCTATTAACCATTAAACACCAAATACTAGTCCTAATAATACAAACATTGTAACAATTCCAATGATTGCATGTTTAAATGTCATTCCTTTAGGATTGTTTCTAAACGCAGCAGAAATCGACATTAACAAACAATGAAAACAATATTTAATGAACTTCCATATCGTTTATACCTTCTAAAAATATTGATAACGAAAACAGCAATGCCCCCCTAGAAAGCAAATAACTCCAGTTTTTACGGAAGGAATCGCCTATAAGGCAGAGCCAATATTTCCCATTGTTAACCAATGATTTGGGGTTCTTGGTGCAATTTTAGATAGTAATTGTGGTCCAAATTTCCTGCCACTGCCCAACCACCTGCTCCACCTGTTAAACCTGCAACTAATCCATATAATGTTCCAAACAATGTTGAAATCGTTAATTAGATCAATTAAATTCACCAGCATCAATCAATTGCTCTACAACGTTTATTCCTTCAGATATAAGACCTTCAGTTAACATAGCAGTCCCTACAGCGGTGGCTCCCGCTCCGGCAACGCCACAAGTTAATACAATAGCAAACCCAGCAACCACTCATTCATTGTGCCCATTTAGGCATATGAACATCAGAATCGATATACAAAATAGGATTATTATAACAATATAGATTTAAGCCATTAATAGATTTAAAATCTAAATATTCAATTGAATCAGGTGGTAACCATCTACAAAGTTCTAGTGAATAGTAACATGAGGATACTCAATATAGTACTGTCTCCACATCAAAATAGTATCCACGATATCTAAATGGATTAAGAGTTGCAATTCCATCTACATCATTAGTAATTATGTGATTACCATAAGCATCATATGCATATCCCCCTACTTCATTTCCTTCATCATCGTATATAGCAATAATATCACCTTGTATATTTCTTAAGTAGATATATTCTTTGCTATTACTACCATCATTATAGTTGAAACCAATCAATTTGTTAAAAGCATATTTGTATGTCAATATCCCATTTTTGGTAATTGTCCTTAGTATTCTTGTTCCATCGACGATGAATGAAGTTTCAACATCATTAACAATCTTATTTCTTCTTATACCATTTGCATCATAGGAATAATAAGCCTCCACTTCTTCACTCATGAAACTTAATAAATTTCCATTACTTTCCCATTCTAACAAATTATCCATATAAGTAATTGGACGTCCCATTTTATCATATTCAAACTGTTTGCCATTAAAGAATAGTAATTGGTCATTCCATCCATCACATTCATAAGTATATTCATCTACTTTTGGTGAATACAATTTATCTTCTAGAGTATATTCATAAGTTTTCTTTAAAAGAATATTTCCTGCACTATCGTACTTATAGGTAATGGTCTTATTTAATTTTGGATTATCCTCTCTTACAAGACGATTTAATTTATCGTATTGATATCTTGTTAAACTATCATCAGCATCGATTTCAATGATATTACCACTTTCATCATAATTATATTTGCTTGTCTCAGTCATATAAATTTTAATAGGTATTAGTTTGTTCTCTTCAGATATAGACTCTTTTCTTACAATGACTTTGGTTCGATCCTCAGCAACTAAATCCAAACTATTTTCATCTTGTTGCAAATAACTATATTCGTGGCACAACTCTATTTTCTGTAAAGAATAGCTACTACTTTTATCTATTTCAATATTTTGATGCTTTACTCTATTTAGAACATCATAATCATAATTAATTGTAAATAGTCCATTAATATCTAATGTCGTTATTCTATTTTCTTCATCATATTGATACTCAGTTTGTAAAACATCACCATCTTGGATGCTGATTTCTTCTTTACTTAAAAGATTCTTACTATCATACGTAAATGCGCGGTAGAAATGTGCATCATCATTTACAGTCTTGGTAAAATCTGTAACATTATTATAATCATCATATGATGTTTCTAAAACTTCTGTAAAAACTTCCTGAGTATCTAGATTTGTCTTATTAGAAATGACTTTTGTTAAGTTTTCATCTTCATAGTCATATATGCTTTCACCCTGATGTATATCACTATTAAAACTTAATAATTTTAATCTATTCTCATCATCAGTTATATAACTAGTTTTATAGTCAGCTTCAAATTCGGTTTCGACAAAACTACCATGCTTGATTTTTAGATCATTATTTTTATAATTATCATCGTAAATATTACGTAAATAATTACTACCATTTAAATTATTTTGAACTTTTCTTCCCTTTCCATCATAAATGTAATCAACTTTCATTCCATGATGTGCTAATGAGGTTAGTAAACCATAGTTATAAGTAAACGATTTGGAATTATTGATTCCTTCAGCACTTGAAGTAATACTAAGTAGATCCCCTGTGTTAAAATCATAGGTATAACATGTAGTTTCTCCATTTACTCCTTTAATTTTACTTTGAATATTTGTGTTTGGTAAATAAGTTACTTCTTCGGTAGGATAATTACCTTTTCTATCTTTGATTTGTCCTTTAATAGATAACACTCTTCCTTGTTCATCGTATTCAGCTTTTCCCACTTTCATCAAAGATGCATCTTTTTTATTATAGGTTCTCCTTTCAAAACATTGTCCTTTATCATTATAGTAGTATTCTTCAACGTTTCCTTTACTATCTTCTACTTAAAATATTAAAGAGTTTCACATAGTAGTCCTTTAATAAATCTTGCCATATTTCCCAACCCCTATATTTGCTATATAAAAAATGTAATAATAAGAACCCACCCTTAAAAAAATGTAAAATTTATTAAATTGTAATAATTATTGTCAAAATTTGCAACTTCATATTATTTTTAGACTAATAGTACGATATTATAAATTAATTTGAATTCAATCCTTATAACTAAAATGACTTTTTGTTCTTGAAATTGCTTCTTTCAATTTTGACTTTAATCTGATTAATTTTATTATTAATTATAATTCTTAGTAGTTCTTTATAAAAATCAATTCATCAATATGATTTCATTAAAAATCTTATTCATCAATATCACTTATATAAATAGATGAATAAAACGATAATGTAAGAACTATCTAGTTACTAACTTTTTCTTTTTGCTTATTTTCTTTATTGTTCTTTTTATTATTTTTTTGTTGTAACTTAATTTGTCGTTTTTCTTCTTTCTGCTCGCGTTTGATTTCTTCTTCTATTTCTTCAAACATTTTTCGATAAGTTTCATTCTCATCGATTAATACTTTTCGTGAGAAAACCTTATATGCTTCTTCACCGCTGATTTGGATGATAAGTAAACATATTTTTTTTATAATTATCGAAATAGAATTATCTACAATTGCTTTTTTTAACCAATGAAAAGGATTTAATAAATTAAGTGCCGACATCATAGTTTTGACTTTTTCAGGAATCTTATGTTCGTTTATGGTTTTAACCGGTTTAGAATTTTTAACTTCTATTAACGAAATTACTGTCGATAATTTCATCTTTCTAAGAATTGAAAGCATGCGATTGGAAAATATATTTTCAACTCGATCTGTTATATATTTACTTAATAGCACAAGTTCATCAAAAGTCAATTCTGCCATTGGGTGTTTGGACTTTGGATGATACCATTTGGCGATTTGAAGAACTTCTTCTTTGACACATGAAGTAAAAGCTGTATCTTTCAAATTCGGATCTTGAATCCGATATTTATATTCATGCTTGTAATGTTCAATAAGTTTAATGACATCTTCATCTTTGATATCCACAAAAGTATTATCGATGATATATCGGGATTTTCTTAACGACAGCAAAGCGCTATAAAGGTATAATAAAAAAGTGATTACAATCCCTAAAGCAATGCCAGTTAAAAGGGTAATTACTAATGAAATATTTAATTCAAATTCAATTCCGAAAATTTCAAATAAAAAATAGTTCATCGAGGATACTCCTTTATTAATTATAAAAGATTTTTCTAATCGATAAAACTATTTTTATTTTACCTAATTTTTAAAAAATCGCTTCGTATCCAGCTTCTTGAATTTTTTGTTTGATCACTTCGTTATCTAAAGGGTTTTTGCTTTTCAATTTGACTTCTTTAGTTTTCAAATTGACTTCTACTTCCGTAACATTAGGCAATGACAATAAAGCATCTTTAACGTGTTTAACACAATGCTCACACATCATCCCTTCAACAATAAAGTTTTTTTCCATAAATTCTTCCTCCTTTCTTATCGATGGTTTGAAACTTTTTATCCTTAAAGCGTTTAAGCAAACACAAACACTTGATAAACTCATCGCCGCCGCGGCAATCATCGGATTTAGTTTTAAGCCTAATGGCTGATATAACACTCCTGCTGCAAGCGGAATACCAATCGCGTTGTAGAAGAAAGCCCAAAAAAGATTTATCTTAATATTATTAATCGTTTTTTTGCTTAATCTAATTGCGTCAATGACATCCATTAAGTCACTTCTCATTAGAATAACATCAGCTGAATCAATAGCAATATCTGATCCAGCACCGATTGCAATGCCGATATCCGCTTTAGTCAATGCGATTGAATCATTTATTCCATCGCCAACCATCGCAACCTTAAATCCTTTTTTTTGTAAATCTGCGATAACTTTTTCTTTTTCTTCCGGCAGCACTTCATATTTAACTTCATCTAATTCAAGCTGCTTAGCAATATAATTTGCGCTTGCAGCATTGTCGCCTGTAAGCATCAATGTTTTGATTCCCAAATCTTTTAGCTTTCGTATCGCTTCAGCACTTGATGGTTTGATCGTATCACTGACACCAAGTAAAGCATAAATTTTAGTTTCAGAAAAGAAAACCAATAAAGTCATGCCCTCCTTTTGTATAGCGGTAAGATCTTTTTCATCAAAAGATAGGCCTTTTTCTATTGCATAAGAATAACTGGCACAATAATATTCTTCGCCTTGATATACTCCTTTTATTCCTTTACCGACTATCGTTTCAAAATCTGAAATCGTGGCAGTTTCAATTTTATTTTCTTTGCAATATGATACTACTGCATTTGCCAAAGGATGTGAAGACAATTGTTCCAACCCTATAATAATTGAAAGAATTTCTTGTTTGTTATCTTCTTTAAATAGAACAGTTTGAACTTTCGGTTTTCCTTCAGTTATCGTTCCGGTTTTATCAAATACAACATACGATACATTATGAAGATTTTCTAAGGCCGTTGCTGATTTTATTAATATATGATTGGTAGCACCTACTCCGGTTCCTACCATAATTGCTAAAGGCGTTGCTAAGCCTAGGGCACATGGGCATGAGATGACCAAAACAGAAATTCCAATTGAAAGACTAAATTCTATAGTTGCGCCACATATCAACCAAATAATCGTAGCTATTAAACTTATTCCAATCACACATGGAACAAAAATTCCGCTGATTTTATCTGCAAATCGAGAAATCGGAGCTTTTGATGCCGAGGCTTCCTCGACAAGTTTTACAATTGTCGCTACAGTTGAATCCTCATTTCTTTTCGTAACTTCATATTTGATAGTACCTACAGTATTTATTGATCCTGAAAAGACATTATTACCTTTAGTTTTATATACCGGCATACTCTCACCGCTTATCATCGATTCATCGATAGTCGATTCTCCTTCGACAACCACTCCATCGCAAGCGATAACCATTCCGGGTTTACAAAGTAGAATATCACCGATCATGATATTTTCAACGGGAGTTTCAATTTCGAGATTATTTTGAATTTTTAAAGCGGTTTTCGGCGAAAGGTTCATTAATTTATCTAAAGTTTCGCTTGTCTTTTTTTTCGAGCGACTCTCAAGATATTTTCCTACGGTGACCAAAGTTAAAATTGTTCCCGCCGATTCAAAATAAAGATCCATATGATATGCTTGAACTGTTGCTAAATCTTGAACCGCTAAAGCATTTCCGATCCTGCATATCGCAAATATTCCATATACTAAAGCCGCGGTGGAGCCAATAGCCACTAAAGTGTCCATATTGGGAGATAAATGAAATAATTTTTTAAACCCGGAAATATAATATTCTCGGTTATAAAAAACAATCGGAAGCACTAAGAGAAATTGAACAAAGGCAAACGTAATGATGTTCTCTTCTCCATCAATAAATGGTGGCAATGGTAATCCGATCATATGTCCCATCGACACATACATTAATAAAATTAAAAAGAAAATCGAAACCAAAAGACGTTCCTTGGTTTTTTTGGCACTTTCATCGTATTTTTTTAATTCACTTGATTCCCGGTGTTTTTTTTGATTTACTCCATATCCTGCTTTAGAAACAGCATTGATTAAATTATCGATTTCACATTTTTGCTCGTCGAAAGATACTTTCGCACTATTAGTTAAAAGATTAACTTCTGCGCTTATAACTCCCTCAACCTTTTTTAAAGATTTTTCAACGGTGCTTGAACAGGCGGAGCAAGTCATCCCTGTAATTTCTAGTTTTACTTCCGTCATAGTGCTTTTCCTAATAATTTTACGATTTCTTCAACTTTTTCTTCGGCATCACCTTGCTTTAAGGCTGCTCTTACACATCCCTTAATGTGACCTTCCAAAATCAAAAGTTCCGCCTTTTTTAAAATTGCCATAGCGGATTGGAGTTGCACACAAATATCGATGCAGTATCTTTCTTCGTCAATCATTTTTAAAATTCCGTCTATTTGTCCTCGGGCTGTTTTAATCTGTGTAATTGCTGCTTCTTTGTATTTTGTCATTTTATCCCCCCTCCCTGTGGGGGTATTATTATTATATGACAATTTTTGATATTTATCAATTATCTTTATCTATTAATTTCACCCCTTGATAGACGCCACCATTTAAAAGTTTGGTTTTAGTCGCAAACAAAATGGTTATCGTCCCTTCGGATATATTAATCTTATAAAGCTTTATTCCTCCTTCAAGATCTTCATAACAAATTCGCATCCCGATCACTCGATCGCTTTCAATTAAATAATCATCGATATAATTTTTACCTTTATTGAGATAAACAATATAAATGCTTTGATTAAAATATTTTTCATAGAGTGCGCGATGAAAAGCAAAATCACTACCACAGTTTAACGTAACGACAATTAATCTTTGATCATATTTTTGTGCCGCGGTAACTAAGGTTCTTTTGGCCTTAGTAGTATATCCGGTTTTACCTCCGATGCAATATTGATATTGCCTTAACAATTTGTTTTTATTAATCCACACTCCATTAATAGGGTTGGTATATGTAGTCGTACTTACAATTTGTTGAAATAATTCATTTTCCATACAATATGCCATTAATAATGCCATGTCATAACAAGAAGAAATATTGCCTTCATCGAAAATATCTAAGCCTGAAGGATTGTGAAATGTCGTATTTTTCATTCCGATTTCTTGAGCTTTTTGATTCATTTTTATTACAAAAGAAGAAATATCTTTAGCCACATTATCCGCTATTAAAACTGCGGCATCATTTCCGCTTCTTAATAGCAATCCATACACTAAATCAAGAATTGTAATTTTATCTCCGATCGATAAATAAATTGAAGATCCTTCGATTGTCTTGATTATTTCGTCGACCTCGATAACATTAAATAATTTGTCACTTTCCAAAGCGATAATCGCTGTCATAATTTTAGATATCGATGCTACCGAATATGCCGAATTGATATCTTTGCCTTCCAAAACTTCGTGTGAATAACTATCCATTACAATGTAATTCCTAGCATAATACGAAGTTTCCGCATTGATGATGTTTGGTTTAGAATTGCTAAAAAAAGTTAATAGACAAACAAAAAATAGTATAATTTTTTTCATATTAAAATTATATTTTGCTAAAAAAATTTAAGAACATTTGATCATTAGTTTTTAGATAAACTATACCATTTCCTTTTTCAAACGTTTTTCGATTAATCGATACTTAAATAAAGTTTCTTTTAAAAATTTCCTTTTTTGTTCCGGCAATTGTTTTAAATTATGATGAAACATTCTTATAAAAATGAACGGATGCTTTTTGATATCAAAAATACCGATTGAACTTTTAGCGCCGATTAAATCAAATAAAATGTCAACGAATTCCTTTCTGTCTTCTTCGGAAATCGAATTGATCCATTCATTTACGACTCTGTTAAATAATTCGGCTCGTTTGGCAATTTGTTTAACCATTCTCAGATTTCCGTCTTTATTTACTTGCCAATTATATAAATCATGTTTTAGAACACTAAACTTATAACACTTTATAATGCGAAAATTAAATCCATTGTGCATTAAGATTCCCACCATCGGATCATCGGGAATCATTTTAATCATTTTTGATTCTAAATTTTTAAAACTTTCGGATTCAAAAAATTTTTCAGATTTAAACCCCGGGCCATCATGATTGTAAATTTGAATTATCCGTTCATGAATTTTAATATCCGCCATTACCGCAGCATAATATGCTAAATTACCGCCTTTAGAATGACCTCCGATAATTATCGGTAATGGCTTTAAGATCTCTGAGACGATTTCTACATATTTTTTAGCTTCTTCTTGAGCTGGAACAATGTCCATAAAAGACATTTGACAATCTTCCTTCCAGCCAATTAAAGTCGGATCAGTACCTCTAAACGCTATATAAATAAAATTTTTAAAAACAAAAGTTAAGGAAAAAAATTGTTTATCTTTTCTAGCACTAAATTGATCAGAAACATACCCTATTTTCATATCTTGATAACGTTTAGATGTTTTGATGTAATCTATCAATTTTCGATTTAATCTTTCATCTAAAGTATTTTCACAGATTTTGTATTTAACAAAATCATCGCATACTATCTCCGACAAAGAAAGTGTCATATTATCACTTAAAGAAGGAGCAAAATCGTGAAAGTTTAAATACGAAAGTTGCGCCATAATCAAACTATCAACTTCATTGAATGAGAAATCTTCAAAAGCCACGTCTCCGTAATGCTTTAAAAAATAAAATACATTTTTCTTCATTTTTCGACTCCTTTCTTCAAATTAAATATAACATAAAAATAATTTGAAAAGTAGTCATATATATCTAATAAAGAATGCTATTACAACATTTTTTTTATGAAATTATCTAACTCCTCTTCAGAAGGAAAATCTAATGTGACTCTATTTTTCGTAATTCGCACTTTTATATCATATTTTTTTTCAAGTTTTTGCTGTGTTTCATATTTTAAGTTACTTCCGTTTAAAAAAGACACTAAATCTTCTGCGGCTCTGACTGATAATTTTTCTTTGATAATCATTGCAAGAATTTTTTCTTGTTCCTCTTCTTTTAACCCAACTAAAACACGAGCATGACCAAACGAAATTTCGTTTCGGCGGAGGGCATCCAAGACCGGTTTTGACAATTTTAAAATTCTTAAAGAATTGACGATATGGCTCAAAGATTGATGCGTCATAATCGCAATATCATTTCGGCTGATTCCGAACTTTTTCACCGCTGCTCGATAAGCGTAGGCTTTATTTAAAATAGAAATTCTGCTATCATTGGCGTGATGTTTTAAAACCATATAAATCATTAATTCATCGGATATTGGTCTTACCATCAAAGGTACTTCTTTTAATTTAAGTTTTCTAGCGACAAAAAACCGTTTATATCCGGATATTACTTCATATTTATCGCCAACTTTTCGCGCTAATAATGGTAACAATATACCATTTTCTTTAATTGATTGGGTCATATCTATGACATCTTCATCCATAACCAAAAAATGTTTACATAATGGATTAAATGTGACATCTTCCAAAGGAACATTTATAATTGTTTCTTTTTTAAAATCGTTTTCTATAAGTGAAATAATGTCATTATCACTGTAGCGATCAATAAGAACTGCAAGAGAAGGATTTTGCAAATTCTTTTCTTTTTTAACCATTCAATATCTCCTTTGCTAAAGACAAATAAGCAAGGCTTCCTGACGCTGTCGGTTTAAAGATATTGATCGGTTTTCCTCGCGCTGCCGCTTCAGCCAAAGAAATATTTCGTGGAATTTGAGTTACAAAAGTTTTTTCTCTAAACAACCCGCGAATTTCGGTTGTAACTTCCGTTCCTAACCGAGTCCGAGGATCATACATAGTTAAAAGGAATCCCATAATTTCAAGCGATGAATTGTACTTACTTTGAACTTTGGAAATCGATGAAAGAACTTGAGCAATTCCCTCTAAAGCAAAATACTCGCATTGTACAGGTATAATGACTTTATTTGCCGCACATAAAGCGTTGATTGTTAAAAATCCAAGCGAAGGCGGGCAATCGATGAACATAAAATCATACTTTTCAACTATTTTTTCTAAATTATTTTTTAAAATTAAAAACGGATTTGAAGCATTCACCATTGCCGATTCGGTAGTTGATAATTTTAAGTTGGCCGGAATCAAATCAAGGTTGTTCATTTCAGTCTTTTTAATAATTTTATTTATATCATAGCTTGAAACTAAAACATCATAAATCGTGCGATTTAAACTAGTCGGATCAACACCGACACCCCTAGAGCAGTTACCTTGAGGGTCGAAATCAATTAAAAGAACTTTTTTACCTAATTGAACTAGAGAGGAAGCCAAAGAGATTGAAGTCGTAGTTTTTCCTACGCCTCCTTTTTGATTGCTAATTGCGATTATTGTTGCCATACTCTCTCTCCTACTTCTTTTTCATTATCTCACATTAAAGCGGCATTTTCTTTATTTTGGAATAATTTCTTGGATATTTATCATCGATTTTGGAATTTTTTAAAATAATCAAATTATTTCTTTCGTCACCATTAGTTGGTAAAAGCGATTGTTGTTTATCGATAACTTTTGCATTTAAAATTTTTAACGCGTTATTAGATGCCTCTAGTTCTTCTAAAACATTTTTACCTTTTAATGCGATAAAATAACCGCCGACTTTGACTAATGGTATCGCCAATTCTAATAAAATGGGAAGTTTAGCCACTGCACGAGCCGTCACAATATCAAAACTCTCTTTATAATCTTTACCCAAGTCTTCGCTTCTTTTAGCTATTATTTTAACGTTTTGAAGATTCAGTGTTTCAATCACAACCTTTAAAAAATTCGCCCGTTTATTTAAAGGTTCGATTAAAGTAAAAATTTTATCTTTAAAATAGATGGCTAACGGAATCCCCGGAAAACCCGCGCCACTTCCAATATCAGCAATATTTAAACATGGCTTAGAAGCAAGAAACGGAGCAATCAGCAAACAATCGTAAAAATGTTTTTCGTAGATATCTTCTTCGCTATCGATAGCGGTTAAATTCATCACTTTATTGTAAGATTGTAACAACTCTAGATATTGTTTCAATTGGAAAAGCATATTCTCGCTTAATTCTACTCCGATTATTTGTAAGGCCTTTTTAAATTCTATTTCGTTCATCACGGAACCTCCTTACATAAATCAATAACATCGCTATATCGCTTGGATTAATTCCGCTTATTCTTGAAGCTTCCGCAATATTTTTAGGATGAAATTTACTAAGTTTTTGCCTTGCTTCTAATGCTAGCCCGTCAAGATTATCAAAATCCAAACCATCCGGTATTTCAATATTTTCCATTTTAATCAAACGCTCTGCTTCCCGCTTTTGCTTTTCGATATAACCTTCATATTTGATGATTACTTCAAGTTGCATCATGCCGATTTCATCAAGTTCATTTAAACCCGGAACAAATTGTTTTATTTCATTATATTTAACTAACGGCCTTTTCAAAAGGTTCGCAGCCGAGGTACCCGCCTTGAAATCACTATAACCAAGCGTTTGAAGATAGTCTAAAAGCGCTTTTGAATCCGTTAAAAAAGTGGTTCTTAAGATCTTTTCGTTCTCTTCTAATTTTGCTTTTTTATCACAGAATTTAGCATATCTTTGTTCACTAATCAATCCGATTTGATGTCCATATTCCGTTAGTCTTAAATCGGCATTATCGTGACGTATTAAAAGTCGATACTCAGCTCTTGACGATAAGAGTCGATATGGTTCATTTGTCCCTTTCAACACCAAATCATCAATCATCACACCGATATAAGCTTCATCTCGTCTTAAAATAAGCGGATCTTTACCTAGGATTTTCAAAGAAGCATTGATACCCGCCATCAATCCTAATCCGGCTGCCTCTTCATAACCTGAAGTTCCACATATCTGTCCCGCACAATATAGTCCCGGCCATTTTTTTATTTGCAAAGTATGATCAAACTGAAGTGGAACGATTGCATCGTATTCGATTGCATAAGCGTATTTTAAAATCTCGGCGTGTTCCAATCCTTTTAAAGAATGCACCATCTCTTCTTGCACTTCTTTTGGCATCGAAGTTGAAAATCCTTGTAAGTAAATGGAATTTGTCTTTCGCGACTCCGGTTCTAAAAATAATTGATGACGTGGTTTATCGGCAAACCGCACAATTTTGTCTTCGATGCTTGGACAATATCGTGGTCCAACACCTTTCACAATGCCCCCATACATGGCTGATTTATGTAAATTATCACGAATTATTTGATGCGTCTTTTCATTAGTGTATGTCAAATAGCAAACGATTTGATCTTCAAGGGGAATAAATTTATCAGTTTCATAAGAAAAAGCTAAATTTCCTTGAGTACCATATTGAGGCTCTAAAATTGAAAAATCTATCGATTCAGCTTTAATTCTTTGAGGGGTACCGGTTTTCAATCTAAAAATTTCAATTCCCATTTTTTGAAGATTCAAAGAAAGACCTCGTGCCGACTTTTCTCCATCAGGACCGCCTACGGTTGCTTCATGTCCGACTAAAATTTCACTTTCCATATAAGTTCCGGTCGTTAAAATTACAGCTTGACTTTCATATTGTCCTTTTGTCGTGATAACGCCGTAGACTTTCGAATCATCATGCAACAAATCGATAACCATCTCTTCTGCAATCGTTAAATTCTCGGTGTTCATAGCCAAATATTGCATATAAGCGGGATAATCGATTTTATCGGCTTGGCAACGAAGACATTGAACTCCAGGCCCTTTTCCGGTATTTAACATTTTCATCTGCAAATACTCATGGTCTGCAGCTTTACCCATCATGCCCCCTAAAGCGTCGATTTCACGCACGACAATTCCTTTAGCGGAGCCACCAATAGATGGATTACAAGGCATATTGGCCATCATTTTTTTATTCAATGTTAATAGAAGAGTATTTAATCCCATGTGGGCAGCAGCAAAAGCCGCTTCCATTCCAGCGTGACCTCCGCCTACAACAATGACATCGTACTTTTTCATCCGATACTACCTTCCATATCCATTTTGATCAATTGATTCAATTCAACAGCATATTCCATCGGTAATTCTCGCGAAAAAGGTTCAATAAATCCCATGATAATCATTTGAGTCGCATCTTTTTCTGAAATGCCACGACTCATCAAATAGAACATTTGATCTTCACTGATTTTACTTACGGTTGCTTCATGTTCAAGGAAAGAAGTATTATTTGAGATAATATTCGTCGGTATCGTATCAGAGCGAGAAATATTATCGAGAATCAAAGTGTCACATTCGACATGAGCTTTACAGTTTTTAGCTTTTTCTGCGATAAATACTTTTCCGCGATAATTAGCGATTCCTCCACGTTTTACTACAGATTTTGAAATAATAGACGAAGTTGTTTCATCTGCTAAGTGAATCATTTTAGCTCCTGCATCTTGTTCTTGCAAATGATCGGCAACAGCGATAGAAATACATGTTCCTTTCGCACGAGGACCCGCTAAAACACAACACGGATATTTCATATTCAACTGACTTCCGATATTTCCGTCGATCCATTCCATCATCGCATCTTCGTGGACCAAAGCCCTTTTGGTAACTAAATTGACAATGTTGTTCGACCAATTTTGAATGGTCGAATATCGACATTTGCCTCCTTTTAAAATAACGATTTCCACTACCGCAGCATGTAATGATTCTTTTGAATAAATCGGTGCCGTACAGCCTTCAACATAGTGCACGTCCGCCCCTTCGTCGACAATAATTAATGTTCTTTCAAATTGACCCGTTTTTTCATTATTAATTCTAAAGTAGGATTGAAGAGGCTTTTCGAGTTTTACACCCTTAGGAACATAAATAAACGATCCGCCAGACCATACCGCTCCATTCAAAGCCGCAAATTTATTGTCGTCATAATTAACTACAGAGCCAAAATATCTTTTAAATAAATCAGGGCATGTTTTTAGCGCCATATCAGTAGAAAGAAAGATAATTCCTTTTTCTTCTACTTCTTTAAGCATATTGTGATAGACGACTTCAGATTCATACTGCGTAGAAACTCCGGCCAAATATTTTTGTTCAGCTTCGGGAATCCCCAAGCGTGAAAAAGTTTCTTTAATCGTTTCTGGCACATCGTCCCAATTATTCTCTTCTTTTTTGCTCGGTCTTGTAAAATAAGTGTATGAATTAAAATCAAGATTTTTTAAATTCGGTCCATAATTGGGAAGACTCATTTCCAAAAATTTTTTATAACTTTTTAATCTAAATTCTAGCATCCATTCAGGCTCATTTTTATATTCGGAAATCTGTCTTATAATATCTTCGTTCAACCCCACCGCCGTTTTAGCAATAGATACATCCTTATCTTTAAAACCATACTTATATTCTTCACTCATCGTCATCAGCTCCTAAGATTTTATTGACTCCATTCCATCCAATCGTCGCGCATTTGATTCTCGCTGCTTGTTTAGAGGTATTCATAAAAACTATCGCTTCATCGAGAAGTTCCGGATCATATTCTTCTTCGTGAATCATCTTCTTATAATTAGCGATAATATTTTTAGCTTCGTTAACCGTTTTACCTTTTAAAAGTTCTGTCATAATTGAGGTAGACGCTGTTGAAATCGCACAACCGATTCCATGCCAACAAACATCTACAAGTCGATCGTTTTCAATTTTCACTTGGATGTAGATTTTATCAATGCACGAAGTCGAATCCATATAAATCGTTTGATAATCTTCACTTGTTGCTTCTCTTTTATTTCTTGGATTTTGATAATGATCCATGATGATTTCCCGCATCATCTCATTAGTCATTGAAAAATGCATCGAGAAAATCACCGCCTTTCTTACACGCTTCAACAAAGATATCTATCTCTTCTTTGGTGTTGTAGAAATAAAGACTGGCTCTTAAAGTAGCCGTCGTCTTTAAAAATTCCATTAAGATTTTGGCACAATGTTGTCCCGAGCGAACACAGACGCCTTTAGAATTCAATAAAGAAGCTGCATCTTGGGCAAAAACACCCTTTAAGTTAAAGGTCACAATTCCCGAATCGGCTGTTGGATTGTATATTGTGATACCTTCAATTTCTTTCATTTTATCAATCATATATTGTCGCAATTCAAACTCATATTTTGCAATTTCATCCATGCCTATTTTTTCAAGATATTCAATTGCAGCCGCTAAGCCGATTGCCCCTTCAATATTTTGAGTTCCGGCTTCAAATTTTAAAGGCGGAATTTGTAACCCGACATCGCCACACATATCAAAACGCGTGTTCATTCCACCACCCGTTAACAAAGGATCCATACAATCTAACAATTGATATTTACCATATAGGACTCCAATGCCGGTAGGACCACACATCTTATGTCCGCTAAAACAAAGAAAATCACAATCTAGATCCTTAACATCAATTTTCATATGAGGAACACTTTGTGCTCCATCCACCACAATAATAGCGCCATATTGATGAGCGATTTTTGCAATCGCTTTAACATCAATAACATATCCCATAACGTTAGTCACTTGAGCGACAGAGATAACTTTGGTATTTTTAGTAATCGTTTTACTGACATTTTCAGGGGTTAATTTACCTTTTTCGTCAAGAGGAATATATTTTATTTTACATCCGGTAACTTCCGCTACTTTAAACCAAGGTAAAATATTTGAAGCGTGTTCTGCTTCAGTCAACAAAATCTCATCTTCCGGTTTTAAATATTTTATTCCCCAACCATAAGCAATAAGATTAAGTGACATTGAAGCGCCTGAAGTAAAAACAATTTCCGATTTTTTTGCTCCAATAAATTTTGCAACTTTACTCCTCGCTCCTTCATAAAGTTCATCAACTTGCTGTGACAAATCGTAATCAGCACGATGCGAATTAGATGTGCAATTATAATAATAATTTTCTATGGCCTTTAAAACACAATATGGTTTAAAAGAAGTTGCGGCATTATCCAAATAGACTAATGGATGACCCTGCATCGTAAGGCCTCGTAGCATTGGAAAGTCTTTTCTTATTTGTTGTACATCAAACATAATTACACCTTCTTTATGATCGCATTAGCGATGTCTTCTTTTATTCTTTGATCATCAAAATATTCAATAATCGGATTCAAATATCCAAGAGTAATCAATCTTTTAGCGTCTTCTTCACCTAGTCCACGAGAACAAAGATAAAAAAGATGATCTTCATTTATTTTTCCGACTACAGCGGCGTGACTGGCTTCGACATCGTTTTCATCAATGCACAAAATCGGATCCGCTTCAGCACGGCATTTTTCATCAAATACCATAATCCTTGCATTTTGATGAGCAGCAGATTTACTGGCTTTATTTTCGATTTTCGAAGTGCCCAAAAACGAAATTTTCGATGCGTCTTTGCACACTCCGTAATTATTCATTTCTGAATAAGTGTTTACTGCACAATGATCGAAAGAAACTTTCATAGTTTTTTGATCATTTTTACCGGCCAAACTAGCAAGGTGCCATAAAGCTCTAGCATTAGGTTCTTTAAGAGAAATCAAAACATCGATATCTTCGATACCGGTGCAAAAATCCGCATAGGCACACAATAAGTTTGCACTATCGAATAAATCGAATTTGTAACCTCTTTTATTGCTAGAATCTAAAGAACAAATTTTTAATTTTAAACAACTTTTTTCTTTAAGAATAACATTGAAATTTGCATCTTTGGAACCAATTTGAACGATTTTAATATTTGCTTCTTCATCGCAAATTATCTCTATTTGAGATTGGGCGCAATCATCTACATTCAAGTATCCGTCAACAGTTGAATTCTTGCCAAAAGAAAGGGTTAATTTATCGTTATTAACGCTCTTCTTAATTGTTTTAGAATCCAAGTTTTCATTTAAAATGTCTATCATAGGTTCACCTATTTCTTGATGGCTTCTTTTACGGCACACGAACCAATTGAAGTACTGCGCATCGCGACTTGATCTTCTTTTTGAATTTCAATGCCTTTTTCATATTTAAGCCATTCATATCCATCTTTATCGATTCTTGAAATAATCTCCGGACCACCTTCTAAAGCGATTTTCCCATTAACCATAATCGCTACTCGTGTCGGCTTAATTAATTGGTATAAACGCGCATAGTGAGACACCACCAAAAATGAAATAACTGATTCTTTTTTTAAATCATTTATCGCATCGGAGACACAATTTAAAGCATCCACATCAAGCCCGGAGTCGATTTCATCGAGCATTGCAAAATCTGGTTTTAAAAGGAGCATTTGCAAAATTTCATTTCTTTTCTTTTCGCCACCGGAAAAACCTTCATTAAGAAAACGGCTAGCCATACTCATCGAAATGTTCATTTTCTTAGAGGCTGCTTCCAATTGCCGATAAAACTCATATATACCAATCGGTTTTTCGCGACGACTATTAATCGCCGACTTTAAAAAATCTGCATTGACTACTCCCGGAACTTCACTTGGATATTGCATTCCTAAAAATAAACCGTGCTTAGCTCTTTCATCAACCGACATTTTTAAAACATCTTCGTCGTTTAAAAGAATTTTTCCTTCGGTAACACGATAACGGGGATTACCCATAATCGCGGCTAATAAAGTCGATTTACCATGTCCGTTTGGGCCAAGTAAAGCTACCACTTCATTTTCTTTGATTTCTAAGTTTACCCCTCTTAGAATTTCTTTATCGTCAACACTCACATGGAGATTTTCAACAATCAGCGATTTCATAGGTTTTTTTGTCTCCTTATTGCTATTATTTTACACTATTAGCTAACGCAGTACAATTTTTTGAAGAAATTAACTGCTCGCGAATATCTTTAAATATTTTGGTCAAAAATGCAACTAGGATGATAAAAAACAAAAAAAAAGAGCAAAGTTTAAACTTTGCCCCTAAGAACTAAAAACCGCAACTTCCAAACCAGCCGCCGCAACCGACAATGACGAGTAGGATGAATAAAACTAAAATAATCGCAAAAGTGTTATTACCATTCATTTAAACGCACCTCCTTTTTAGCCTTGGCACATACAACCAATGATGGCTATTAAGATAAACAAAATGAGTATAAACGCAAAGAAATTAGTCGTCGATGCGGGTTGGTATCCCATGCTTTGATTCATAGTCGACCTCCTTTGTTTTCACGATATATTATGCAACTTCCAAAAACATGTTCTCAGTCGTTAAAAAAAAGTATCTCAGATGCCCAAAAATATCGGTTTTAATTTTTTTTGCATTTGATTTTTTTATATTGAAATGAAAAGTGCCGTATTGTAAAATACTTATGCTATATTTTTATAGAAGGAGGAAAAAACAACCATGAACAAACGTTTACTGATGTTATCCATGACTGGTTGTCTAACGCTCGGAGCTCTTGTTTCTTGTGATTCTCTCACAGGAAAAAAAGATGACGCCGGTCGTGATGTAATCGTATCGATTGGTAATAAAAATTACACTGCAGAAGAGTTGTTTGACAACTACAGTGAAACAACAACCGGTGCTGCAGCGTATTATAACGCAATCTATGATGTTTTGGTTCGCCACGCTGTTCCTGTTACTGCCACAATCGAAAATACTGTAAATACCCAAATCGATGATTTTACAAGATTAGCCACTGTCGCTGCTAACAACAACGGAACTAGTTATAGAACTGAACTTTCAAATGCTCTAATCGGTGAAGGTGTCGAAGATCTCGATCAATTACGCGAACTTTACATTTTAAAAGAGCAAAAGAAAAAATTCGAAGAAAACTATTATGACAAAATGACCGATACTAAAGTGGTCAAAACCGAAGGTGAAGAAGCCGAAGCGATTTCGATGTTTGAAAAATTATCACTCGAATATTTTAGTACCAAAACTCCGTATCACATCAAGCACATTCTTGTCAAAGTCAGTGCTGATTCTAGTTTCTACAACGGAAAGATTTCTAAGGATGACGCTAAAAAAATCGCTCGTGTCATTAAACTTTTATCGAGTGACTTAGTCACTTTCGGTAATGTTGCCAAAACCGAAAGCGATGATAATTCAGGAGACAAAAGTTCCGCTAACAACTTTGGTAGCTTAGGCATCATGGATCGCGATACATCATTTGTAAGCGAATTTAAATATGCCGTCTATCAATATGATGGTCTTTTCAACAATGCTGTTTCCGCAGAAAAGAAAGCTTTATTGGGAATTCCTGGAGATCAAGATATCTTTGTTTCAAACGATGAAACCGAAGGCGACAAATATATGAAAGTTTCTTCCATTCTTAACAAAGACAACATCAATTACATTCCATATGAAAAAGCGATGGATTTAGAAAAGTATGCCGAAGTTGAAACCAACGTTAACACTTACGAAAAAATCGAAGATGGTAATGCTGATTACTATCCGCGTAATATCGTTTTTAACAATTGGTTCAACTACCATGGCCTTAGTTTCATTGTAAAACCAACTGATCCTCAATATACTGTGTCTGATTCCCGTTTCAAAACATTTGACGGATTAGATAACGAAGTTTTATGCGATGAAAACGGTAATCCAATTCTTGTTACACGTGCAGGAACTCCTGGCGATTCAGGATATGAAGGTATCCACTTTATCGTTATTGAACAATCACCGTTAACTGCAACCGATGGTGAACTTTTAGATTACTATTCAACTGATATTCCGGCGACCGGAGAAAATGTTGAAGGCAAAAGACGTTTCGTTACTTTCATCGCCTCTGACAGAACTACTTATCAAGAAGCTGCCGAAAGCATCGAAAATAGTGTCAAAGGTTTTGATTCAAGCATCGAATATCGTATGTTTAAAGAAGAAATCGAAAAATCCGATGTCGTGATTAACGACAAGATCAAAAAGTTGATTCTTGATTATAAAGAAGAAGCGATTCTTAATAACAAATATTCTTTAGAACAATCCAATTTATCATCTTGGGCCGCTTACCTTAGAAAATTAGTTCTTCAAAAATCAATGAAGGATGCAAAAGTAATCGGTGAAGACAAGATTGACTTGTTCTACGCCCCGGCTGAGAAGGAGTAATGGAATTATGAAAAAGAAAAATATCTTATTCGCGTTAGCCGCTTCCTTATTATTGGTCGGCTGTTCAGCAACTGTCGAAGCTAAACCCGGAAATGTCGACGATCCGCTTGTTAATTTTTCGGGCGCCTCAGGCGATTACTTCCGTAACGACTATCAAACAATTTACGATCAATTAGTAAATGCAGGAACCAGCAATTCTACAATTCTCAATGCTCTTCTTGAAATGATTGCTAAAGATGAAGAAAAAGGAATCTATAGCAATTCGTTCACTACTGAAGCTCATATTAAAGAACTTTGTCAACAAAAGATGATTGATAAAGTCAAATCCGGAAGCTACGATGTCGATGGTTTATTTCAAGAGACAAAACTAATCAATGAATTAAAATCTTCCCTATATGATATAAAGAAGGTTGGAGAAAAAGAAGCCAATGATAACTACTTACTTCTCCCTTCCGATGAATATGAAACTGTCGAAGAAGAATACAATGCTATTTTCCATTATGATTATAATGATTATATTGAAAGAAGCATCAAACAGGAAGTATTGATTTCCGAATTGACCGCCAAATATCTTTACGATGAAGATTTCTCAAACCTTGGAAAATCAAACGCTCGTCGCGTTAAATACATCGCTTTACAAGAAATCGACACACATAATGGTGAAGCTGCTAGAACTATCAATGCTTTTATAAATGATTTTGAAACCAAAGCTAAAGAAGATAAAAATGCTAAATTTGATTTAAACGCTTTATCAAATATTTGGCGTGGTGTAAATACTAGCGATGAAGAAAAAGCTTTTATCGAAAATAACAACCTTTATACTTTAGCCGATCAAATTGAAGAAGAGATCGCTAAGATTGTCGAAACTGATGGTGAAGGAAATCCGGTACGCGATGATGAAGGCGAATGGAAAATGAAAGATGTTAAAGCTACTAACGATAGTCTTGAAGCGAAATATACCAATAGTTATAGTTACTCTGTTGAATATGGTTATGAATTAGCCAAAAGAGATTTAGCGAAGAAAGAATTCGTCCAAGATGATCTCTATATTAGAAACAATGGTATAAATGGCCTTCCAAGTTCCATCACTGATCGAATTTTCTCGAGTCGTGTCGATAGAGAATCAAGTGGCTTTATTAAAGAAGTTAACGGAATCAAATTCTTGACTCCGGCAAAAACTGAAAACAATGGTAACCTCGCTAGTAAAATCGTTCATTATGATTCAAGTACAGGAACCCGCTATGTAGTCATTATCGAAGATGTATACAATTCAACAGTCTTCGATGATGCCGTGAAAAATGACGATAAAGCTATGTTAGCCAATGCTGTTGAAATTGCTGAAATCCTTGCTGACAATTCAACAAACAAAAGAGATGCGATCATTCACTATCTCAAAGAATTTAACATTGAGATTCACGATCAAGCATTCTACGATTACATTAACAGCACTTATGGCGAAGTCTTCGAAGAAGAAGAATAATTAAAAGGAGGATTTCCTCCTTTTATTATTTATAGGAGAAAACTTATGGATAATTGTATTTTTTGTAAAATCGTTAAAGGTGAAATTCCTTGTTATAAGGTTTATGAAGATGACGAAATACTTGCTTTTTTAGATATCAGTCAAACTACTCTAGGACATACTTTAGTAATTACCAAAGAGCATTTTGCAAATTTCTTATATGTTCCAAAAGACTTGTTATCAAAAGCAATCAGTGTTGCACAAAAAATTGCTCAATCACAAATTACTTCATTACATGCGACCGGTAATAATATTATTATCAATACTAATGAAATAGCCGGGCAAACTGTGATGCATTTTCACATTCATGTAATTCCACGTTACTCTTCTAACGATAATTTGAAGGTTGAATTCACACCGGCGGCAATTGAAAAGATTAACTTACCGGCAATAGCCAATAAAATTAACGAAAATTTATAAAATTTAAAAACCAAAACTATTAACTATTAGAGGACTCTATGAGTCCTTTTTTATTTTGATAACCTTTTATCTTATATTTGTAAAATAAAAAGGACTAACAAGAATATTAGTCCTTAAAACTTGCTATTATACATCAAATTAATTTAATGGGTTAATAAGAATAACCAGGGTTTTGCGTGCTTGAATCCAAAATTCCACTTCGTATTGCTTATTAGGAGATTCATAAATTACTTCATCAGAAAGATCTGGATCATCTTTTTCCGATAAAGTAAAATTGGCATTTTCTAAAATTTCCTTATATAAGTCTATTAATTCTTGAACAGCGGTTTCCGGATCGCTATCAGGTGTAACTTCGATTTGAAATCCATCCGGGGAACCGAAAGGAGATAGTTTATAATCGAAAGTAGCTGCAACATCCGATAATCCAGGCAATGGATCAGTATATTCATGCTTAGCAAATTCTCCGTCTACTACGTTTGTCGGCCACGCTTCAAGAATTGCTGCATAGAAATAAACGTAAACGGCTTCGTTTTGTTTTTCCAATTGAATGACTAACTGTTTATTAGGCGAAAGGTATTCATTTTCTTCTCCTTTATCATAAGGTGTAAATCCACTAGTAGTAAGCACTGATTGATAAGCTTGCAACACCTCATCTTCATCACCTTCAGCAACTAAAATTTCTACATAAGCTTCAGACAAAAACCAAGCTTCATGAACTTGATATCCTATAGCTTTTGTACCATCGTAAGCAGGAACTACATCAGTGATATATTCATCGCCAAGGCAGGCTTTGATTTCATCAAGTGGCCAAGCTTCTACAGGTTTTTCTTGTAAGAATAAATAAACGTGGATGATGACCACATCAGTAGCTAAAGATAAGTCGATTTTGGCAATCTTATCATCTATTTCTTTTGTCAATATTTTGGTTCCATCACCTAATTCAGCCATACTACTTTCATCAAGTACCCATCCTGATGTTTTCAATAAATCAACATAAGAGTTCAAATTTTCTACGGTAGCGCCACTAACTTCAATAACAAAATTAATTTTATCCTTTTGATCCCTAAGATAATAAAGTAAATTCGAATCACTTTCATACCCGAGATACATTGCTCCATCGAAAGTCATTTCAGGGATTGTGAAAGCCGGTTGATTATAGTTTTGAAAAGCCTCGGCTAACTCCTCACTAGGCCATTGTTGTGTCGGCATGGCCGGAACTTCTATTAGTAAGATATCTAATCCACCTAAATAAGGATCATATACATAAGCAACTGCGAACTTCCCGTCGGGAGAAATCGCATTTAGATAGCCGTATTCATCTCTTTCATCTAAGATAGTAAACTCAGCTTCTTGAAGGATATCCGTATATTTTGTTTCTGCATCGGTATCCGAAGTAACACATAAAACTTCATAGTAATCTGTCGAAAGGATATAATATTCAGCCTCAAATGCCGGGACATGGTACTCAGAACCGGTATTCTCTAAAATACCAATATCAAATTCGTCTGTAGGGAATTCATATTCATAAGGATCCCATGCAAATAAAACAAAATAACCGGTGTCGGCGGGTTCATAGTAATCATCCATAGCATAAAATTGCACATCAATAAACCGCTTTCCTTCATCAGTCTGAACGATTTTTTCAAAAACATAAATATTATCCGGTAACGATTCATATAAGTCAGAAGCATCTTCCCAATCATTTTCGATAAATAAGGAAGCATATGCTTGTAAATCCTCTTGCGTTACTTGATCAAAACCGAGAATGTCTAATTCTTCATATTCTTCATCGTACTCCACTAATACTTCTTCAAGATCAATATATGGTAAAACTTCACCATATAAATGCTCTCTCATGGTTTGTTGTTCTTCTTCACCCCATGTTTTGATCGGTGCTTCAGAAGTTTCACTTGAAGAACTACTAGTGAAAGTTGAATCACTATCAAAACTTGAGCTTAAATCAGAAGTTTCTTGAGATGAATCAAGATTGCTTTGAGACGTATCGGACGACTGTCCCAAAGAGTTTTCGCTAGAAGAATTAACTTCCGGATTAGTACAGGCACCTAAGCTCAAAAGTGCGAGTAAAGTAAAAATAGCCTTTTTCTTCATGTTTTTTCCTCCTTTAAAAAATTTTTTGTTCATATTATATGTAAATGGAGCATGGTTGTAAACATAAATTTTTACAATTTTAAAATTCGTAATCTCAATCGAAAAATCAATCCACTTTTTTCTACAAATCGCGAAAAGCAGACAAATTTAATCGGGTGATCAATTATGATTCACGCTATCAGTATCCATATGTCAATCCTCTCAACGGGATTATGAGTCGATGATGAAACAGTGAAACCTTTTTCATTTAAAGTCTCATCTTTAGGAGTTGCAAATTTTCAAAAAATAAACAAACATTAAAAAATAGCCCAAAAAAGCTGTTTTTTAAGCTAGAAAAATTATAATTTGCTATCAAATTATACCAAGTATCTTTAATACTCCAAAAATTATTAACCCAACAATCACAGCTACTAAGATGATAATGATTAAACTTTTTTTTCGTATCGGACATCGGAGGAAAAAAATCTTTGTGGAATTCATCATCATCCAGATAACCTATTTTGTATTTATCCAATTTGATCAGCGTATATTTTTTATAAGTTTTAGGTTCCTCAATGAACCATTTGCAAAAACATTTTTAATTTTTTTTAATACTAACAAACTGAAACGAAATAACTTTATTAAAAGAATCTTGCTCAGGATTAGTACACATAATTATTGCTTCTTCACTAAGTTCTTTACAAACTTATGAATCGGGTGTTTTATTAGAAAAATGGTATTCTTTTGCGATATTATTAGTTGGTGACACCAAAAAAGTAGATAAAAATAGTAA
>CANQCZ010000003.1 GCA_947591215.1 uncultured Bacilli bacterium
GTCACAAGTATAGGAGAAAGAGCATTCTATCAATGTAGCTCTTTAGAAAGTATTGTGATTCCAAATAGTGTCACAAGTATAGGGAACTATGCATTTTCTTATTGTAGTTCCTTAAAAAGTATAACTATTCCAAATAGTGTCACAAGTATAGGTAATGCTGCATTTTATAATTGTACTCAATTACAACATGTAACTTTTGAACCAAATAATAAGTTGGAAAGTATAGGAATAAGTGCATTCTCCGGATGTAATTCCTTAGAAAGTTTGATCTTACCATGTATAAATACATATTTAGGATATTATTTTGGAGCAACCAAATATCTGGATAATTCTACCTATGTTCCAGAATCATTAAAAACTATAACTATATTAGGAGGAATAAATATCCCAAAATACGCATTCTATAGATGTAGTTCCTTAACAAATATCACCATTCCAAATAGTGTTACAAGTATAGGAGAAATGGCATTTTATAATTGTAGTTCCTTAGAAAGTTTAACTTTACCATTTATTGATACATATTTAGGATATTATTTTGGAGCAACCAAATATCTGGATAATTCTACCTATGTTCCGGAATCATTAAAAACCATAACTATATTAGGAGGAATAAATATCCCAAAATACGCATTCTCTGGTTGTAGTTCTTTAACGAGTATTACTATTCCAAGTAGCGTTACAAGTATAGGAAAAAATGCATTTTGGGGTTGTAATTCCTTAACCATCTATTGTGAAGCATCATCAAAACCAAGTGGATGGGATAGTGATTGGAATTATAATAGACCAGTTTACTGGGAAATTAATGAAAATAATTTTATTGAAAAAGATGATATTCAATATGTTGTTATCGATGAAAAAGCAGTAGTAACAAGATATGTCGGAACATCAACAAATGTAGTAATACCGACTACAATAGAAATTAAAGGAAATACATATGATGTCACAAGTATAGGGAACTATGCATTTTCTTATTGTAGTTCCTTAAAAAGTATAACTATTCCAAATAGTGTCACAAGTATAGGAGAAAGAGCATTCTATCAATGTAGCTCTTTAGAAAGTATTGTGATTCCAAATAGTGTCACAAGTATAGGGAACTATGCATTTTCTTATTGTAGTTCCTTAACAAGTATCAAGATTCCAAGTAGTGTTACAACTGTTGGCGGGCGGGTATTTCAATATTGTTATTCACTAACCATCTATTGTGAAGCATCATCAAAACCAAGTGGATGGGATAGTGATTGGAATTATAATAGACCAGTTTACTGGGGGATTAATGAAAATAATTTTATTGAAAAAGATGGTCTCCAATATGTAATTATTGATAAAAAAGCAGTAGTAACAAGATATGTAGGAACATCAACAAATGTAGAAATACCAGCTACAATAGAAATTAAAGGAAATACATATGATGTCACAAGTATCGGAGAAAGTGCATTCTATAATTGTAGTTCATTAACCACTATCACCATACCAAATAGTGTCACAAGTATAGGAGAAGTGGCATTCGAATATTGTAGATCCTTAACCACAATTACGATTCCGAGTTGTGTCACAAGTATAGGAGAGTTTGCATTCCATGGCTGTGATTCTTTAACTATCTATTGTGAAGTATTATCAGAGCCAAATGAATGGAATGATAATTGGAATTCTATTGATAGACCAGTTTACTGGGGAGAAGAATGGCATTATGAAAATGGAGTACCGACGTTAAATTAACGAACTTTAAAATCAAGTGAGTCGCAGTTATCAAAAAAGTAACATAACAAGATCTTTTATGTTATAAAATGTCTTATGTTTTTAGTTTGTAATTATAAAATAAAAAATTTTATGCTCGTGTGTATGAACGTTGGCAGGACATGAAGAATAATTCCACCAAAGAACATGATTTATTCTTGAAAAATAGTTTGAAAGCACTATTGGAAAACGAAATTTGCTACACTATATTAATGAAAATCGCATAGAAATCAATATTTTAAAAATTCGATAGTGAATGATGTAAATAATTAATTCAACTCTATCTATATTTTTTGTAAAATAAATATAGGTGGTATAAAGTGTTTAAGTACAATGACAAACGATGTCTCGTCAATGTTTCAAACTCAATTTTAAAAAATTTTGGAATTAAACCTTTTCATGAAGGTTTATCAAGTTTAGATTCACTTTTCAAACAAAAACATTATCAAAAAATTACAGTTCTTTTATTTGATGGTATGGGTAGTTCAATTCAAGATTATCATTTAAATAAGCATGATTTTTTAGTAAAGCACCATTTTGACGAAATTACTTCGGTTTTTCCTCCAACAACCGTTGCGGCAACAACCGCTTTTTTAAGTGGACGTTATCCTATTGAAACCGGTTGGATCGGTTGGTCGCAAT
Source organism: uncultured Bacilli bacterium (assembly GCA_947591215.1). Classification (GTDB taxonomy): domain Bacteria; phylum Bacillota_I; class Bacilli_A; order RFN20; family CAG-449; genus CANQAG01. Next base: position 2,377 of record CANQCZ010000003.1, read on the forward strand.
ATTTTCCCTCTATCGATAAAAGAGTCGATATGTTTTCTAATGCCGACAGCACTACAAAACAACCCATAAAAGGTCCTCATCTCGGTAAAACCTATTATCCGTATGAATCGATTATCGATTTAATAAACAACTCGAAAAAAGCCGAAGCCTTAGCAATTTATCCTTATGGAATCGAAAATGGGAAAGCCGTCGATTTAAACGATTTTTTCAATATTCTTCAAGATGAAATGCAAAAAGATCGTTCGCATTTTATTTATGGATACTGGGCTGATCCCGACACCACTATTCATCTGAATGGAACTACTTCTTACAAAGTTCGTTCTCTTTTAAAGAAAATCAATCGTAAAATTATCAAATTATCTAAAGAATGTAAAGATAATCTTATTCTCGTTTTAGCGGATCATTCATTAATCGATATTGAAAATTGCTATATCGACGAACATCCTGATTTTTACTCTTGCTTAGAAGACAATTATTCGATTGAGTCTCGTTGCGCTTCGTTTAGAATCAAACCTGGTAAAGATGATGAATTTTTGTATTTATTTGATAAATATTATAGTGACAACTTTTTATTGTTATCTAAAGATTTAGCTTTATCAACAAATTTGTTCGGTAAAGGAAAACCCCACCCATTAATCAAAGATTCTCTAGGTGATTATATTGCTATCGCCAAAAATTCAAAATCGTTTGCATATCCTTTAAAACTTTTTGATTATCCGATCGTTTTTAAAGCGACACATGCCGGAGGTACAAGCGAGGAATCTTTGATCTATCTTTCAGTTATCAATCAATAAGTTTACGTTCTTTGACTTTCACTATACACTTGAAAAGTGTATAATTATTTTTAGGTGATTAAAATGGCATATAAAGCTTTATATCGTACTTATCGTCCTTTGACGTTTGCCGATGTCGCAGGACAAAGTACCATTATTAAAACGTTGCAAAATGCACTTAAAGAAAATAAAATTGCACACGCTTATCTTTTTGCAGGACCACGCGGTACCGGAAAAACCACGATGGCCAGAATATTTGCCAAGGCCTTGAATTGTGAAGAAGGGCAGGGTCATCAATGTAACAATTGCTTAAACTGTACTTCGATAAATGAAGGTTCTCACCCCGATGTTATTGAAATAGACGCCGCAAGCAATCGCGGAATTGATGAAGTTAGAGATTTAATCACTAAAGTAAAGTACGCGCCAATTCGAGGAAAATATAAAGTTTACATTATCGACGAAGTTCACATGATGACTCAAGAAGCTTTTAATGCCCTTTTGAAAACCTTAGAGGAACCGCCAGTTAACGTCGTTTTTATTTTGGCGACTACCGAACCCTATAAGTTAATGCCAACCATTTTATCTCGGTGCCAACGTTACGATTTTTCCAAAGTCAGCGACGCGGATCTTTTAAAAAGATTAATGGTTGTTTGCGAAAAGGAAAATATTAATTATGAACCCGATGCTTTAAATCTCATCATTTCTTTAGCAGATGGCGGTGTTCGGGATGCCCTTTCGATGTTAGATCAAGCTTCATCATATTCAAACGGCAATTTGAAGGTCTCCGACATTGAAGAAATATATGGTCTTCTTTCCAATAGAGAAAAAATCAAACTTTTGAAGTATATTAGCGATCAAAATATCTTAGCCATTACAAACGAACTTCAAGAATTGGAAAAACGTGGTATTGATTTCAAAAGATTAAATAATGACCTAATTGAAATACTTAAAGAACGGTTAATCTATTTAGCCACTAAAGAACCTTCACTATTACGAAAAGCAAAAGAAACGGAACTAAAGGAACTTAATTTTTCAAAAGAGATGACAATGAAAATGATCGATATATTACTAGAAGCTTCCGCACAATTTAAAATTGTGGCAAATATTAAATCGTTATTGGAAATCACTCTTTTAAAATTAGCTTCACTCAACGATAGTTCATTAACTAATAAACAAATTGAAAAGCCCATTATAGAGACTCCAAAGATTCAAAAAGAAGAACCTATAAAAAAAGAGAGTATTAATAAACCGCTTCCGGAAAATGATTTAATCGAAGTATCCCCGCTTGAAGAACATGGTAAATGCTATGTTCTTGATGAAGAAGAAATTATCAATATTATGATTCAAGCTTCTAAAGAGCAAAAAGCTTTATGTATCAACAATTGGAGTTCGATTTCAAATTATCTTTCAAATAAAAAATTGGGTCCTTACGCTTCGATTTTACGTCTCTCGGCACCGCGAATTTATAGCAAAGGTTACCTCATTGTCGAAAATGATTTTAAAGTTAATTCTCTTAAAATTAATCTGATAAAAAATCAAGAAGGTTTAACCAAGTTAATGAAGCTTATCGTTCCAGACCTCGATTTTAAAGCGATTGTCTCTTTAAGCAAGACAGATTTTCTTAACTACGTTCAAAAATTCACCAATTTATCTCAAGCTAATAAACTTCCAATTTCTCGGGAAATCAAAATAAAAGAGAAAGAAATTTAAGGAGAACTATTTATGAATATTAATGCTTTGATGCAACAAGCCCAAAAAATGCAAAAAGAAATGAACAAACTCACTGAAGAACTTGAAAAAAAATCATTCACAATCACTTCAGCGGGCGGTGCCATTGAAATTGTGATTAAAGGGACCAAAAGAATAGAATCTATCAAAATCGACGAAGCGGCGATTGATCCTTCAGAAAAAGAAATGCTTGAAGAGATGTTGAAAATTGCAATTAATGAAGCGATTGAACTCGTCGAAAAAGAATTCGAAAAAATCAACGCCAAAATGACCGGTGGTATGAAAGGATTCGGCTTTTAATGGAAGAATTTCAAAGCGTTTCCGCTTTAATCGAATCACTGAAAAAATTACCCGGAATCGGTCGCAAATCCGCCGAAAGAATGGCTTATCAAATATTGCAGATGAAACCCGAAAAAATCGATCAAATGGTAACTGCGTTAAAAAATGCTCGTGACAATATCGACATCTGTCCGATTTGTGGTTCTTTTCGAGAAAATAAAAATTGTCCGATTTGTTCTGATATGTCCCGCGATCAAGACACTCTTATCGTGGTCACTTCATTTAAAGATCTTTTAGCGATTGAAAAAATAAACAGTTATCATGGACTTTATCATGTCTTAGGCGGTAATTTATCGCCCACTAAAGGAATCGGAACAAAGGACATCAACATCGAAGGGTTGTTTAACAGAGTAAATGAAGGTAATTTAAAGGAAGTTATTTTAGCTACAGATTTAACTTTAGACGGAGAAACAACCGCACTTTATATTGCTAAATTGTTGAGTCCCTATCCGATATCGGTATCTCGATTGGCTTATGGACTTCCCATGGGCGGTCAATTAGAATATGCCGATGAATTAACCTTAGCCAAATCGATCGAAGGTCGCAATTTTATAAAAAAGGAGTTATAAACATGTCGTTATTTATTACTTTAGAGGGTCCTGAAGGAAGCGGAAAAAGCACAGTAGCCAAATTGGTCGTGGCTAAGCTTGAAACTGAAGGCTACAAAATAGTAATGACTAGAGAACCCGGAGGAACTCCGATTTCCGAACAAATTCGCGATGTTATTTTGCGTAAAGAAAACACCGCGATGGATTCTATTACCGAAGCGATGTTATATGCCGCATCACGGAGACAACATCTTATCGAAAAAATTTATCCGGCATTAAAAGAAGGTAAACTTGTATTTTGTGATCGGTATTTAGACTCTTCTTTAGCTTATCAAGGATACGCTCGCGGCAATGATGTCGAAGAAATTTTAGCAATCAACAAATTTGCTACCGGCGGAAAATTTCCGGATTTAACACTCCTTTTTGATCTCGACCCCGAACTTGGCTTAAAAAGAATCGCCAGCAACAAAGGACGAGAAGTAAATCGTTTAGATCTTGAAAGTTTGCCTTTTCATCATCGAGTTCGCGACGGCTATTTGACACTCGCTAAAAAATATCCTTCTCGTTACGTAATAATCGATGCTTCAATGCCTCTTGAAAAAGTAGTTGAAGTTACCTATAACGTCATTAAAGAAAGGCTTAAAGATAAGTAGCATGAATTATTCGGATTATCTCAAAGAACATCAACCTCTAATTTATCACACTTTTACTCACGCGATTAAAGAATCTTCTTTGGCGCATGCGTATCTTTTATGTGGAGAAGGTGGTTCTCTTTTAACGATTGCTAAATACCTAGCTAAAAGTTTAATTTGCGATAATCCTAATCCTTTAGCGTGTAATGATTGTGAGGCTTGTCGACGCTTTGACGAAGGAAATTACGCTGATTTTGTGATTATAGACGGCAGTAAAGGAAATATTAAAATCAGCGATATAACTTCTTTGAAAAGTAATTTTCAAAAGACCGCGACCGAAAAAAAACATTATTTGATTTATATTATTAATCAAATTGAAAATGCCAATAAGGAATCTCTCAATGCTATTTTAAAATTTTTGGAAGAACCTAATCCTGACGTTATCGCTTTTTTAACCACGACTAATGAAGAAAGATTGTTGCCGACAATTATCTCCAGATGTCAAATATTAAAAGTTCGAACCATCGACAAAAAAGATTTGATACAAGAAGCGGAAAATCGCGGACTTTCTCGCGATGACGCTGAAATATTAAGTTCCTTTCATAACGATATCGAATCTTTAATGGAATGTTATGAAACGACAAATTACATAACGATTAAAGATTTGGTTTATGATTTTTTCGAAGCCTTCGATAAATCTCCGCTTACGGCACACTTTTTTGCCGAAACTAAAATAATTCCTGTTATAAAAGGAAAAGAAAACCTCCGCTTATTTGTCGACTTGATTTTATTGTTCGTAAAAGATATGATGAACATATCCTTAAATTTACCGATTGTCATGGAATCGTCAAAACAATTAATCGGAAATCTATCGGCAAAATTTAAGGATCTAAAAAATCTTTACCTTGATCTATCAATCAGTCGTTCTAAAATCGAGTTAAACGTCAATCCCTCTTTACTGATTGATCATATCGTCTTAGCGATCCGCAAAGGAGTGAAAATATATGAATGAAGAAAAATTATATCTTGTCGGAGTATCGATCAATTCCACCGGTAAATCATATTTCTTTTTGACAACGTTAGATGATTTAAAATTAAACGAAGCCGTAGTTTGTAACACACAACATGGGTTAGAACTCGGTTATGTAACTGTGTTGCCTAAAGAAAAGGAAGAAACTATTTTAGAAGATGCTTTTCCTCACGTTTTAAAACGTGCCGATGAAAGTGATTTAATCGCTTATAATAACAATTTACTTTTAAGCGAAAAAGCTAAAGAAATCACTCAAAAAACCTCTGATGAATTAGGACTTAACATGAATATTATTTCGGGTTTTTACACCTTGGACGGAACTAAAGTAACTCTTTCTTATCTTGCTGATGATCGAGTTGATTTTCGCGATTTACTAAAAATTCTTGCCAACAAATTGCGCTGTCGAATTGAATTACGCCAAATCGGAACTCGCGATCGAGCCAAGATGATTGGCGGAATCGGAATTTGCGGGTTAAAACTTTGCTGCTCTTCTTTCTTAAATGAATTTGACGGTATTTCAATTACTATGGCTAAAAATCAAATGTTGGCTTTGAATATTCCAAAACTTTCCGGTCATTGCGGTAAACTTATCTGCTGTTTAAAATACGAAGATGCGGTTTATAGTGAAGAAAAAAAGAGTTTGCCACGTATCGGAGTTCGGGTCAACTACGATAATGCGGTTTATAAATTGACTTCAATTAACATCATCACCAAAATGGCGCGCTTAGAAAATAGTGAAAACATTCTCACGGTTCCTGTCGATGAAATAAAAGACAAAATTATCAATAACAATAATAAAGAAGATAACAAATAAATATGCAACGCATTAAAAGCTTCGATTCAGGACCGATCTTGTATTTAGTCGCCACTCCTATCGGGAATTTAAAAGAGTTTTCACCGCGGGCCATTGAAGTATTATCTTCCGTTTCTTTAATCGCTTCCGAAGATACCCGCAACACTTTAAACTTGCTCAATTATTTTAATATTAAAAATAAACTTATTTCCTATCATGAGCATAACGAAAGTATCGTTTCAAATAAACTTTTAGAAGAGCTTAAAAATGGTCATTCAATTGCGATATGTTCCGATGCCGGTTATCCCTTAATTTCCGACCCAGGTAAAACCATCACCCAAAAAGCCATTGAAAACGGATTTGCGGTTTCGGTAATCAACGGATCTTCAGCGTTTATCCCGGCTTTAATTGCTTCTAATCTACCTACTCAACATTTTTATTTTTATGGTTTTTTAGATGCAAGACGTAGTAGACGCCTTAAAGAACTAGAAGCGCTAAAAAATATAAAAGATACTTTGATTTTTTATGAATCACCTCATCGCATTAAAGAAACTTTAGATGATTTACATTCGGTATTTGGATCACGTAATTTCTCCCTTGCTAGAGAGTTAACCAAAATTCATGAAGAATACATAAGAGGAACTTTAGATGAAGTTCTTAATTTAGATCCTAACACCTTAAAAGGAGAAATGGTTTTAGTCGTTGCCGGAAATTCATGTGAAGAAAGTTATAATGATGACAAGATTATTGACGAACTAAAAGAATATTTAAATCAAGGCATAACGAAAAAAGAGGCTGTTCGTTTGGTATCCCAAAAACTAAGCCTCAATAAAAATCACGTCTATCAATTGGCGATGAAACTCTAGTTAAGTTTCATCGCTTTTTTTAATTTGCCTTTATCGTCAAAAATAATTTTATCGACGATATACATCGCAACAGTCAACACCATTCCAATTAATACAACTTTTAATCCGGTTGCAAGTCCCGGTGTTTGATATGATAGTTCGTAAGTAAATTCACCTTCATCAGCGACGAATCCAACAAATCCACCTTGTGCTTTATAAATTTTCACTTCTTCTGTATTTCCTTTTGCGTCTTTTTTATTTAACGACCACCCTGAATCATATGGGATGGTCAAAACCACAAAACGTAAATCACTGTAATCGGTCATAAATGAGAACCAATCTTGTCCGAATTTTACATCTTTCAAAGCATAAGGTTTTAACTTATCAATACGCGCTTTATAATCATCATAATATTCATATTGTACTTCCGGAAATACCAAAGTCTGTTTGTCACTCATCGTTTCAAGAACCATAATTCTAATATGGACTACCTCATCGTTAACGTAAAAACCTCTTTGATATTTGCGATCGCTTTCTTTGTTGCCATACCCGTGTGTCATATGTCGATCAGAGGTCAAAAGCACTTCGTTGCCTTCCTCATCTTCACCATATAAAAGAATATTAAGATTTTCACCCATTCTTGCTCTTACGCTTACAAAACATCCTCCGCGTTCTTTCGCTTCCGAACAGACATTCATTTGATTAAATCTTATGTCAACTCTTGAATTCCACGTTAGAGCTCTTGTCGCTTCGGTAGTGAAAGAAACCGGAGCTTCATATTCATCATCTCGACCACCATGAGTACTGCCCGTCCAAATAGCTTTTTGAACTTGAACAGTTTCTTGCGCTGCATTTAAAGTTCGCGGATAATTCATATGTTGATTATAGACAAAAGACGGATATTGCTTTAGGATTTCCGTTGCGTCTTCTTCAGAAACAATAGCTCCGCTTAAATAAAATAGTTCGTTGACGTTTGTGTAATCGTATCCTCTGTTTAAATTGATTTTATCAATAAGATTATCGAAAGCAAAACCTAATTCCATATAATTGTCGTTGCGGTAAACGCGATGATTATCTGTCTCTTTGTATAAAGAAAAGCCATATGGAACATTGGTATCTCCTCGAGAAAGGATATAATACTTTACATTTAAAAACTCATCTAAATTAGCGCGTTTTTCGTGAATTCCCATCGACCATGAACCTTGATATGCAATCCGTGACCAATCGATAAATTCCTGCAATTCATAATTATAGACAGAGTGAAATGTCCCTAAACCGCGTGATCCTAACATCATCGCTAAGTTGTTCGCATTTCTAGAAGCCGAAGTTGTAAATATTCGATAATAACTGTCGTCTTCATCTTGAATTTCGCTTACTAAACGTGTCTCTTCATCGACATTAGCGATTCCACCATATAAATTTTGATAGCTCGACGTGCCTTGAATATTTACAACCGTATTTCCGACCACTACTGCTTCTAAAATTACCAAATACAGAATATTTTCGTAGAATTTTGTTCGTCGTAAATCGCGTCTAATAAAGTAATAACTGACAACCACCATTCCGATTTCAAAATATGCTAAATAAATACGGTTATCAGTCGCAGCGACCGTTCCTGAATTAGGAACACCAATTAATGTCTGAGTGTAATTTATAAGCCATATTTGAATAATGATCGTCAATACAAAACCGATATCGAAGAAAATCTTGTTTATCTGTTTTCGTCTATCGATGTTTATTGCAATAAATATCGCCGTAACTGCCACAACAAAAATATGCCATCTGCCATACGCAACTCCGGTAAAGCCGCTAAAGCAATAATAGGCAAACGGAGTAAAAAGCAAAAGAATTATAAATAATACCCCGAAAATCTGCCCAAATTTTTTTCTCTTTACCAAATCAAATACCGATGGGAAAAAGAAGAGAACCAAAGGTGCATATAAATACAATGAAGAAAGCGTATTATCATAATAATTATTCTTAAACAACAATCCGTCATAATTAGCCGCAGGGCCAAAGAAGAATGTTGTAAGCGGATATAAAAGATATTTTAATCTTTTTCCTTCATCATCCCACACGAATAACACATCGGAAAATCCATGTAAAGCTTCGTTAAAATCACCCTCACCTTTTAACGCCGCTTTAATCATATCAAAGCTTTCGACTAATCGCGGCAAATATGTTGCGTTTGTTACTCTGCTTGAAGACAATACCGACGAAAAAGCCGGAATAATCACAAACGAAGCTAACATTAAACCAAAAGCAAAACCGCAAAAACCTTTTATAAATACTTCAAGTCCTTCTTTAAAACTATATTTTTTGATAAATTGGAAATATCTAAATCCGGCGTATAAAACTCCTAAAAAGCAAAAGCTTACTAAAAAGAAGTAGTTTGTGATTCCGATTAAGAAAACTCCAAATACCAAATAAAACGGATTTTTATCACGCAACACCCGTTCAATGCCATACAGCAAAACAGGCATTAAAACGTTCACTTCCAAAAAGTGATTGAACCATAAATAATGCAAATTCCATCCGTTAAAAGCATAAGCCAAAGCGACGATTTTAATTGTTCCGGATTTTAATTCGAACAATTCTAACAGTTTCATCATCGCTAAACCCGCCAGAACCATCTTTGTAATCATCATGAAAGCTTGAGCTTGCGGAATTAAATTTCTCGGAAATAAAAGAATCGGCAAGAAAAACGGATTTAACAAATAATAGAAAGTATTCGCTCCGATGTTGTTGGCACCTAAAAATGCGGATTCGTCCCAAAGCGGAAAATGTCCGGTTTTTAAAGCCGTCCAAATATCATCGTAACCATTAAAATAAAATGGAATTTCTTGAAGAACAAAGTCACCGGACATTGGAATTGTCATATTATTCCGAAATAACGTAATTCCAAATATTAATAATCCGACAAGATATAATAAACCTGCAAATCTTACATAGCGATTCTTAAAAGCACGGCTGAAAAATCTTATCATCCCTAAAAGAAATTTTTTTAAATAATCTTGAATGCGAATTTTAAAGGTTTCCATAAGTGCTCCTTTCTATTTATGATATCCTTCATTGTTATTGATTTTAAAGGATCGGTAGATTTGTTCTAAAATGATAACTCTTGTCATCTGATGAGTAAATGTCATTTTGGAAAGTGATAACAATTGTGCCGCTCTTTTTCTGATTTTATCTCCCAGTCCATACGAACCACCGATTATAAAAACAATTTGACGTTGACCGCTATCGATAAGTTGCTGCATGTTTTTGGCAAATTCTTCTGAACTTACTTGATGCCCCCATAAATCTAAAGCTATCACATAATCGCTATCCTTGACTCTTTTTAATAAAAATTTTGCTTCCTCATCATTCGCCTTGATGATTTCGCTTTGAGTCAAATGTGAAGAAATTTTATATTCTTCAACTTCTTCGATTTTTACTTCCGCAAAACGAGATAGTCTTTTTAAAAGTTCATTAATCGCCTCTAAATGAAATCTTTCCTTGATCTTTCCTACAGCAAGTACTTTTATTTTAATCATTTTAAGGATACCTCAACAAAACTTCCTCCGGAAACTGTATCGTGTTGTGAGGCACAGCGAATCGAAATGTTATCAAGCGATATTCCTGACTCTTTAGCAATTCGAGCAAATGTTTCTAACGCCACATCCGGAGAATTGGCTTCTTCCGATAAATGCGCCAAAACAATCTCTTTGGTTTTTTCGCCTAAAGCTCTAGTTAAATAAAGTGCTGAATCTTCGTTTGATAAATGTCCATAATCGCCGAGTATTCGCTGTTTTAATCGTTGCGGACGATCGGTTTTCAAAAGCATTTTCACATTGTGATTGGATTCAAAAATGTAATAGTCCGCATTTTTTATAAGCGGTAAAACTTTTTGATATAAATAACCGGTATCGGTAATATACACGAGTTTTTCTTCGCCGTATTCAATAATGAAACCGATAGAACCTTCAACGTCATGAGAAGTCGGAATAACCGTAATTCTAAAATCATTAATTTTATAAGTGCTGTACGGAATTAATTCATGATCTTTTAAAACTTCACATGTCGCGGAGTTAGCATATACTTTTTCTTTATCAAAATATCTTAACCCCGACAAGTGATCGATGTGTTTATGGGTAAATAGTACATATTCGATTTTTTCAAACGGGACCCCGGTTTCAGCCAATTTTTCAACAAGTTTTTTTTTGGCAATACCCATGTCAATTAAAAGATAATGATTGTCGGCGATTAAAAGTGTACAATTGCCTTTCGAGCCAGAATTAAAAATATAATAACGCATAATTAACCTTCTTGTTGAACTTCACTGGTTTCTTGTTCGATAAAACGCCCGATGTTCATTAAAAACACCATATTTGCAATGCCTGTTTGCCCATTACGATTTTTAGCGACAATAATTTGGGTCTCTTCTGCGTTTCCCATCGGATTTTCATCCTCTTTTTCATCTTTAACCACAGTCTCTTCTTTTTCGGCGTTCTGCATTTGATAATTTTTACGATAAATAAAAAGTACTTGATCGGCATCTTGTTCAATAGAACCCGAATCCCGTAAATCAGAAAGAATCGGTGTTTTATTGGGTCTTCTCTCTGATGCTCTCGATAACTGACATAAGCATATAATCGGTAAATTCAACTCCCGAGCGAGAGCTTTTAGTTGTCGTGAAATTTCCCCAACTTCAACTTGATGGTTGTCAAGATTGGTATTATTAGTTCTAATAAGTCCCAAATAGTCAATAACGATCAAGCCCAAATCTGGATATTGGGCTTTTAATTTTTGTGCTTTTGTTCTAATATCGGTGATTTTCGCGGCTGAAGTATCATCAATCATCAATTTTGTCCGTTTTAAAAGTTCCGTCGCTTCATTGATTGCTAACCAATCATCGGAATTTAAATTATTTGTCGACAATTTGGTCGAAGTAATATAAGAACGATTAGCCAAAAGGCGCATCATTATCGACTCAGCTGACATTTCTAATGAGAAAAAAGCCACGCGTGCATTATTGCTAGTTGCCGCATTATAAGCTAAATTAATCGCTAAAGCCGTCTTACCAACTGAAGGTCGCGCCGCTAAAATGATAAGATTTCCTTTTTGCAAACCTTGCATCAATCTATTAAGTTGCCGATAACCGGTATCTAATCCGCTTAAAGTTAAATCTTTCTTTCCTTTTTGGATTTTTAAGCTTTCGGTAATTTTATCGACAATCTCTTTTGATGATTTAAATGTTCCAACTCTTCTAGTTTTGGTAATATCGAGAATTTTTTGCTCGCTTTCTGCGACAAAAGTCGGAACATCGGTAATTTTATTTTCTTTAAAATCCTTTTCGATTAAATTCATCTCATTAAGTAATCTTCGCACAAGAGCTAAATCTTTAATAATATGAAGATGATTTAACGCATTTTTTTCACCAATGTAATTTTCACGCAATTCAACGATGTATTCTAAGCCTCCAATCTCGCTGAATACTTTCATATTTGTCAACAATTCTTCAGTCAAAGAAGCATTATCTAAAGTAATACCTTTGTCCGTTATAGTTCTTATGGCTTCGAATATTTGACGATTTTTGCGTACATAAAAATCTTCGCTATCTAATTGAGACAAAGCTTCTGCACGACAAGAATCATTTTCGAGCATAGAACCTAATACGGCTTTTTCAGCATTTTCATTAAAAGCTTGATACTCCATAAAACACCTACTTTTTTTCTGTAACGTGAACTCGTATTGTTGCAATTACATCTTTAAACAATTCCACTTTTAAATTTGTATATCCAAAAGCATTGACAGCAATTTTGTCAACAAATTTTCTTTTATCGATAATAATGCCGTATTTGTTTTTTAATTCTAATTCAATTTGTTTAGGCGATATCGTTCCCATCATTCTACCGTCTTTTGAAGCTGAAGCATTGAACTCAAGCACGATGTCTTTTAATTTTTCGGCCTCCTCTTGAGCGCGAAGTTTTTTTAATTCCAATGCTTTTTGTTCTTCAAGAATTTGACGATCTCTTACTTCTAAGCCAGTTTTTGTCGACAATACTGCTAAATGTTTGGGAATCAAATAGTTAGAACCATATCCAGCCGATACTTCCACTACTTGATTTTTCTTTCCGACTCCTTTTACATCCGCTAATAAGATTACTTTCATAGAAACCTCCTTTTATTTATGTTGTTCAGTGCGAGCATCATTTAAATACATATCCAAAGTATTTTTAAGTGAATTGCAAACTTCATTGATGGTCTGGTCGGGAAATTGTGCTGCCGCCGCAGTAAAATGACCGCCACCATTAAGTTTTTCCATCAACATTTGAACATTGATTGTTCCATCACTTCGAGCAGAAATCGCAGTTTCTTTAACCGAAGTGTGACCGATAACAAAACAAGCGTTAACTCCTTTAATTTGAATTGCTTCACTTGCGACAACCGCTAACATTGCCTTACTGATAATATCATTCTGTTCCGCCATCGCTATAATGACACCATAATGCGGAGTTATTGAATTAGATAAAATTTTGTTTTTTAAAGCATATTCTTCATATTCTTCTTTTAAGAAATAATCGGCTTTTGAATTATCTGCACCATAATCTTTTAAAACTAAAGACGCATCGTAAGTGGTTGCCCCTGTTTTCTGTCGATAGTAATTGGTGTCCAATAAAATTCCTGCCAACATAAATGTAGCCTTCCGTTCATCTAGATCGACATGCTTAGGCGAATATTTAATGATTTCAGTGACCAATTCTGAAGCCGAAGACGCCGAGGGTTCAATTTGAACAAACACCGGACTATCAACATATTCCTCGCCGCGTCGATGGTGATCGATAATCGCAACACGCTCGGCTTTATCTAAAACACTCGAAGCCATGACAATCGAAGGACGATGAACATCTGTAAGAATCAACAAACTATTGTTTCCGATGTGATAGATAGCTTGTTTAATAGTATACGTCATCTCTTGCATTTCTTCTTTAGTAAACAAATCTTTAAAAGCCTTTTTTGTTTTAGTTTCGACCAATTTTTCATCGTAAACAATGTGAACGTCATTTTTAAAAGTCTTTGCGAAAGAATATAATCCTAAAGCACTTCCTATTGCATCCAAGTCAGCGTCTATATGTCCCATAATTACAATATTTTTTGCCTTTTGAATCAAAGAAGCTAACGAAGAAGATAAGGATCTAGTTTTAACTCTACTTTTATTTGTCTTAGCTTCACTGCTACCACCAATAAAAATAAAGTTTCCGTCGTAAGGTGAAAGCACCGCTTGATCTCCTCCTCTTGATAACGCGACATCTAGCGCATTTGATGCCATTTCCGATAACTTGACAACATCATCAAAACCATTGGAAAACCCGATGGACAATGTAACAATAGCGTCAACAAAAGATTGTTTTTTTACTTTGTTCATTATGGAAAAACGATCTTTTATTAATTGTTCATAAGCCTTTTGATCACAAACTACAAAATAACTGTCGTTTTTGATTTTTTTGATAAGAAGATTAAATTTCCTAGCATAATCAGTAATCATTTGATTGATATTAAATATAATATCATTTCCGTCGCGATCGACCGCCATCGATTCAAATTCACTGAAATTATCAATACTAATAATTCCGATAACCGGAGCGTGTTCTTTAGAATATTGCACAACGGCATTATATTCGGTAATGTCTTTAAAAATAAAAAGATTAGCTTCTTTCAACAATTTAACCTCATAAAGTTTTCCTTCAATTTCGACACGAATAGTATGACTCTCGGATAAATTACCGCCATCCAAATCCTTTAAAGCTTTTAATTCTTCGCGCCATTCAAAAATATTAATGTCCATAATTTCTGATTCTAAAGCGGCGAATTGATCATTAACCCAAATAATATTGCTGTTTTCGTCAGTCACTATTAATCCGATTTTACCAAATATATAAGCTTCTTGAATATCCTCACCTACAATATCAAGAGCTCTCAAATCAGTTTTATACTTTGATTTAGAAATGTTTGTAAGCATGCTCCAAAACAAAAGAACATCTATCACTATAAAACTAGCCATCACTCCAATAAGTAATTCAAGATGATATTCAAATAAATCTAATGCGATAGCTACATAAACAGCTGAAGCAATTAAGAATTGTAGAAAAAAGATAATAAGAACCTTTATCATTTGTCTTTTAATTACTTTCTGCATAATTTCACCTCATTCTTAATTATTATACATAATTAAGAAAAATAAATATAGTAATTGTATCTCGTTTCTAAAACACTAATTATTTTAATTTCCGATTGTTTTCGCGTTTTAGAAACAACTTATAATTTAATATTTAAATTTGTATCTCATGTTTACGTTGTGTTTGTTTATTTTTATTTGTTTATTCGTCTTTAATTTGATATGAAAAAGGCTTTGCAATCTTGCAAAGCCTTTAATTTTTAAAAACCGATGATAAAATTACAATTTATTATCATTAATCGATAACAAATGGTAACAAAGCCATAAATCGTGCACGTTTGATAGCAATAGCAATTTCTCTTTGGTGCTTTGCACAAGTTCCGGTAACACGACGTGGAGAAATTTTGCCGTTTGGAGAAATGAAACGTTTTAACATTTCGACATCTTTATAATCAATAACCGCTACTTTTTCTTTAGGGTCTTTACCTTTACTGCAGAAATTACAAACCTTTTTTCTAGGTCTCATCTTTTTATAAGCCATAATACTCCTTTCTCGATCTCTTAGAATGGGAGATCGTCATCAGTTACATCAAATGCATCAACGTTCTTGTCTGCCGGTTCTTCATCGCGGACAGGATCAGCTTGATATCCTTGATCATCATTGCGAAGCCCTGAATCTTCTCTTCTTGACTCATCAGATCTTCTTTCCAATACTTGAACATTGTCACAGATAACTTCGACAACATTGACTTGTCTATTATCTTTGCTCTCGTAACTACGTTGATTTAATCTTCCTTCGACTCCGACAAGAATACCTTTAGAACCAAACTTTGAGATAAATTCCGCACTCTTATTCCATGCGGTACAAGGAATAAAGGAAGCGGTTCTTTCGCCATTTGGACCTTTGCTACGATTATCAACTGCTATGGTGAAGGAACACACAGTTAAACCGCTTTGAGTTCTTCTTAATTCGGGGTCTCTTGTAAGACGTCCAACTAAAACTACTTGATTAATCATTTCGCATCCTCCTTTTTAGGATTATAAAGCGATAATTAAGTGACGTAATACATTAGGATTGATCTTCGCTAAGCGATCGAATTCATTGATAACTTTTGAAGAAGAAGCACTAACTTTAACGACCACGTAATATCCTTTTTTCTCTTTTTTAATTTCGTATGCCAAATCTTTCAATCCCCATTCATTCACATCGTCGACAGTGCTTCCGTCAGCGGAAAGAATTTCATGAAGTTTACCGATTAGCTCGTTGCGAGCGGCATCTTCAAGATTGGCTTTTAGGATATACATAATCTCGTACTTTTTCATGTGTACACCTCCCTTTGGTCTTCTGGCTGACTTTTAAGTCAGCAGAGAGAAATAGCATAGACCTTCACTTCTATGCGTATCAATCATACCGAACCGAGATTAATTTGTAAAGACAAAAGACTCTTTATCCAAAAATACCCCTATTTATCAATAGGGGTTTTTGGCATTTATGATAAATTACATTATTTCATAAGTTTGCTTATTACTTTTTTTCGAACATCGCGTTTAATCAATCTTGCTCCATATTGATTATAAACTTCTTCATTATCTAAATCTAAATCCAGTTCACCCAGTTCGAATTGAAGACCGTCTGCAATCGTGTTCAAATAATCTTCGGCAATGACTTTTCTCGATGATGAATTAAGATGATCAAAGGTAATTATATCATCGATTCTTGAAATAAATTCATATCGAAATCTTTCATTTAATTTTTTCACTATCGAATCACGATATGAAAAATCGCGATCTAAATGTTTTTTAAACAATGTCTTATCATCATATCCATAGTTTGATGTTAAAATAAACATCGCATTTGTACAATCGATTTTATTTCCCTTACCATCGATAAAATATCCTTCATCAAAGACATTTAAGAAAAAGTCCAAAATCTCGTTATTGGCCTTTTCAACTTCTTCGAGAATTATTAAAGAATGCGGAAATGCTTTAAGATTTTTGACAAAAGGAGCTTGAGATAGATTATAACCATTATTTCCTAAAAGTTTGGTTAAAGATCCATACTCTTGATATGAAGACATGTCAATTTTAAAAGTATGTCCGTTTTTACCGAAAAAATTGTCCCCGATGATTTGCGCACATGCGCTTTTTCCAACCCCGGAAGGTCCTACAAACATCAATATCAACAATGGTCTGTCCTGTTCATAAATTTTGTGCTCAATCATTTTTAAATTTAACAAAATCTGTTGTAAAGCTCGATCTTGCCCGCGGATTTTAGCCATCAATTCATTAGAAACAATTTCACTTAATGCATCGTGATTTATTTTGATTTTAAAAAACGACTCTATTGTTTTTATAACATCTTGTTCTTTTAAAGAATCCTTGGCAATCACACATGCATTATCTAAAATATCGATTGCCTTATCAGGAAAATACGCATTTGGAATTGCTTTAGATAAGTCGACTATTTTATATAAAATCGCATCATCAATCGTCAATTTATAATGTTTTTCATAAATGCTTTTCAATGCTTTTAATATGGTAATAGTTTCTTCAGAAGTCGATGGTTCCACTTTGATGATTTGAAAACGGCGTCTTAAAGCTTTATCTTTATCAAACGCCTCATGAAACTCATCTTCCGTGGTCGCACCGATTATTTGAATATCACCACGAGAAAGATATGGTTTTAAAATATTTGAAGCATCTATTGCACCTTCCGCTCCCCCGGCCTTGACGATATTATGAATCTCATCGATAAAAAGAATGGCATTACCATCCTCTTTTACTTTTTTAATTATTTTTTTCAGTTTTTCTTCAAACTCACCTCGATATTTAGTTCCACTTACAGTAGAAGCAATATCCAGTTCATAAATGTTTTTGTTTCTTAGTGAAGGGACAAGACCTTCATAAATCATTTTTGCCACTTCTTCGACAATGGCCGTTTTCCCGACGCCTGGTTCTCCAACTAATATTGCGTTTGGTTTATTTCTTCGTGACAAAGCATTTATAAGTTGATGAATCTCATCTTCTCTTCCGATTAGAGGATCTTTTTTTAAATTACAAAGATTATGCAGATCAGATATATTATCTAAATCAGACTTTCTTTTTTGACTTGTCATCAATACTTTGATTAAATTATCGCGATTTACTTTATATTTGTTCAACAAATCAAATGCTGCTCCTTGATCTTCTTTAAGCAAGGCTTGTCCAAGAGAAACTAAAGATACAAATTCTTCGCCGGCTTTTCTTGAAATCGCAACCGCGTTATCCAAAAGAACTTTAAGTTCTAATGTATATTCCATATATAATGGATCTTCATCAGAATACGGATAAAGATTTTTCACTTTTTTTGAAAGAGAACTATACGTAACTCCATATTTACCTAATTCACGACCTAAAATATTCTCATCTACTCTAAGAAAAGCAAGAAGAATATGTTCACTGCCAATGCTAGTGTGTGCAAATTCAAAAGCGATCGCCTCGGCACACGAAATAACTTTTTGAGCTTCCAATGAAAATTTATCTATCATAACGATCCTCTTTCACTTTTCAATTTATGTTTGAACAATTTAATTATTGCCTTGTCAAACAAAAATATACTTTAAGATTTAAAATGATAAAAAAATAAAGTACTTATCTAAAAATAATAACTTTCAAATACTCCTTGCCCATCGACAACAAAAAAACTCACCCAAAATTAATGAGTGAGATTATGATTGAATCTTTTATTACTGATGAAGCTAATACCGCGGAATTAAGTGACATAAATAATCATAAATAGATACTAAACTTTAAAATTAGAGTAGTTCAATAATTTAGCAACAATTTAAAGACAAAATAAAAAGCGATTTATCATTATAGGTCGCTTTTTACTTTTTATTTGTTTTTTTAAGTATTACCAATTCGCGTTAACACTTACAATCGTGCATCGCATAGGATCCACTTGGACACCATCGTCTCTTACAAGATCGCGAAGATGAGCTCTGTAGTACTCTTCAGCTTCTTGGTAGGAATCGAAAAACATCGTCTCAGTCATATCCTTATATAAATGATAATTTCCGTTTCCAGCAATACTTGGGTAATAATACTCACCATCATCGAAAACTAACTTTACAACATATTGAGTCATTTAATATCTCTCCTTTTTTCTATTCATAGTTTATTTTATTTTTTGTCTAATTTCAATCGATAAGAACTTAACTAGCATCTAAAAGATATAAATGTATTGCAATTATTACAACTTAAAATATACGAATTTAAAAAGGTAAATTTATAAAAATGATGATTTTACAAAGTCTTTCAATTTAAGGGTTTCATTGTCGGGAACAAAATAACATCGCGAATCGAAGGAGAATTAGTCATTAACATCACCATACGATCAATTCCAATTCCGATTCCGCCAGCCGGAGGCATTCCGTATTCCAAAGCTTCGACAAAGTCCACATCCATTTCATTGGCTTCATCATTACCTAATTCTTTTTCTTTTAATTGATTCAAGAATCTTTCTCTTTGATCGATAGGATCGTTAAGTTCGGTAAAAGCATTCGCGTATTCTCTTCCTCCGATAAATAATTCGAATCTTTCGGTAAAGCGCGGATCTTTTCCTTTTTTGGCTAACGGCGATATTTCTATCGGGTGACCAAAAACTAAAGTTGGCTGTATCAATGTATCTTCGCAAAAAACTTCAAAGAAAGAATTTAAGATGTGACCGACTCCGGTATGGTGTTTTTCAACCGGGACATTATGTTTAGCCGCTAAAGCTTTAGCTTCTTCAAAAGTTAATGGTTGGGTAAAATCAACACCGGTTTTTTCTTTAACCAACTCAGCCATTGTCTTTCGCTTAAACGGACTTTGTAAATCAATCGTCAAATCACCATATGGAATCACTGTAGATCCGCAAACTTCTTGAGCGATGGTTCTAAAAATATTTTCGACAAGATTAGCCATATCCGATATATCGCCATAACTCATATACGCTTCGACCGTGGTAAATTCAGGGTTATGTTTAGTATCCATGCCTTCGTTTCTGAAAAGTCTTCCGATTTCATACACTCTTTCTAAACCACCGACCAATAATCGCTTTAATGGTAACTCGGTTGCGATTCTTAATGTGAAATCTTTATTGAGCGCATTGTGATGCGTTTTAAACGGACGTGCTGCAGCACCGCCTAAAACTGAACACAGAACCGAAGTTTCAACCTCCACAAATCCTTCAGAATCGAGATATCTTTGTAAGGCTCTAATAATTTTCGGTCTTGTCAAAGCAACTTTTTTGGCTTCCGGATTCATTATGAGATCGACATAACGACGACGATATCGTTCCTCCACATCGGTTAAACCATGGAATTTTTCAGGTAATGGTCTTAACGCTTTAGTCAAATGTTCGTAATTTGAAACCTTAACTGTCAATTCACCGGTATTTGTTTTCATTAACTTTCCTTGAACACCGACAATATCACCGATATCCGCCATTTTAAAAAGTTCATATTGTGCTTCTCCGACTCCGTCTTTAGAAATGAAGCATTGAAATAAACCTTCACGATCTTGAACGTGGAAAAAAGAAGCTTTCCCCATTTTTCTAATAGTCATAATTCTTCCGGCCATTTTAACTAGAATGTTTTTTTCTTCCAATTCTTCCTTTTGAAAACCATCATATTCATGGATGCTTTTTGAATTAGCATTTCTTTCAAATTTATGACCAAACGGATCAATTCCCAATTCTTTGAGTTTATCCAATTTTTGACGTCTAATCATCTCTTGTTCTGTTAAATTGTTATCCATTGTTACACTACCTCCGTGTTTCTTTTTTATTCTACTTGATAAAACCTTTTTAAACAAGTGATAAATCGTGCTTACAATTCAATATTGAGCAATAAGCGCTCAAAATCTTCATAATTATTGATTTTTGATAAAGTCAAGCGGATTTTTTTAGCATTTTTTAAACCTTTGAAATAATGTGGCGCCAATCCGCGCATTTCTTGACTAGCTCGATATTCACCTTTTAAATTAATTAAATTGCGATAATGCTCTTTGCAAAATTCTATTTGTTGTTCTAAAAAAATCTCTTCGTTAAAAGGAAGTCCTTTTTCTTTTTTTACGATATTATCAAAAAGTTGCGGATTTCCAAGAGCCCCTCGGCCGATCATCAATCCATCAGCTTTGGTGATATTTAATACTTTAAAAGCATCTTCTACTTTAAAAATATCGCCATTAGCAACAAGTGGAATATTTACGACTTCTTTAGCTTTTTTTATCCATTGATAATCAGCGTGACCTGAATAAAAATCACTTCGCGTCCGTCCGTGAATGGCGATTAAAGACACTCCGCTTCTTTCAAGAATTCGACAAGTTTCTACGACAGTGATCTCGTCGTGATCCCACCCGAGACGAATTTTACAAGTTACTGGTTTATTCGAATTTTTGACAATCTCTTGCATTGTATCAAATAATTCTTCTTGTCGTTCTTTTTTTAGCCACGATGCCCCAGATCCTTCTTTAACAACTTTAGGAACCGGACACCCAAGATTGATATCTAATATATCAAAATCAAATCGATTTAAAATTTTTACGGCTCTCACTAAACTTTCTTTTGAAGAACCGAATAACTGAATAGAAAGCGGTCGTTCTTCTTTTAACGTCTCGAGCATTTTAAAGGTTTCTTTATTTCCATAAATCAATGCAAAATCTGAAACCATTTCAGAAACTACCAAACCAACATTATGCTTTTTCATCATTTTGCGATATGCCAAATTAGTAATTCCCGCCATCGGTGCTAATATTAACGGAGGACTAATTACAATATCTTTAATTACGATGTTTTTCATAGTCAAAAAAAGAAAGAGAATTCATCTCTTTCTTAATTTTTATTTTCACCCGAACTTTCTTCTTTGGGTTCTTCTTGAACCGGTTCTTTAGCAATCTCTATCGGTTCGACTTTGGTTTCTTGTTCCGTCTCGTCGAGTGGCAGATGACGATTTTCAATAAGATAGGAAATATCTTCTGCATTTAACGTTTCTTTTTCTAAAAGAGCTTTAGCAATTAATTCCACATCTTCTTTGTATTTTCTAATAATCTCCAAAGCTTTTTTGTGAGCTTCATCGATAATCTTTCTCACTTCCTGATCGACTTCAAAAGCCACCTGATTTGAGAAATTCTTTTGTGTATTATTGTAATCTCGTCCTAAGAAAACAGAACCTTGATCTCTTTCATATTGAATCGGACCCAAAGACGACATTCCATATTGTGTAACCATTAATCTTGCGATACGAGTGGCACTTTCAATATCTTGGTGAGCACCGGTAGTAATATCGGAGAAGAAAATTTCTTCCGAAGATCTTCCGCCTAATAACCCGGCAATCTTAGCCAACAATTGCGTTTTCGTCATCAAGAAATAATCGTCTTGCGGAGTCATAAGGACATGACCTCCCGTGTTTCCACGTGGAATAATCGTAACTTTCCTTACAACATCGCTCCCGTCTAATTTTAAGCCGATAATCGCATGTCCCGCTTCATGATAAGCATCGATTTGTCTTTCTTTTTCAGACATCTTCTTGCTTTTCTTAGCCGGACCCGCGAATTGACGGTCGATGGCTTCATCGATTTCTTTTGTCGAAATTTCTTTCTTATTTTCTCTAACGGCGAGAATGGCGGCTTCATTGAGTACATTAGCCAAATCGGCACCGGAATATCCCACCGTTCTTTCGGCAATGGCTTTAAAGTTCACTGTCGGAGAAATGGTTTTATTTCGAGCATGAACTTTGAGGATCTCTTCACGGCCTTGCTTGTCAGGCAAGTTAACAGTGATTTGACGATCGAAACGACCGGCTCTTAATAGTGCCGGATCTAAAACATCTTCACGGTTAGTCGCGGCAATCACGATAATTCCTAAATTATCGGAGAACCCATCCATTTCAACAAGCAACTGATTAAGGGTTTGTTCACGTTCATCGTTACCTCCACCCATACCAGCACCTCTTTGACGTCCTACGGCATCTATTTCATCAATAAAGATCAAGCACGGGGTGTTTTGTTTAGCCTTTTTAAACATGTCTCTTACACGTCCGGCTCCAACACCGACGAACATCTCGACAAAGTCAGAACCCGAGATTGAATAAAATGGCACACGCGCTTCACCGGCGACGGCTTTGGCTAACAATGTTTTACCGGTTCCGGGAGGCCCAACCAAAAGAACGCCTTTTGGCAACTTTGCGCCAAATTTTGAATATTTGCCGGGATTTCTCAAATAATCGACGAGCTCGATCATTTCCGCTTTTTCTTCATCGCATCCGGCGACATCATCAAAGTGGACATTGGTAACTTCTTCTCTTCTGGCGCGGGATTTATTGAAATCTAGCGCTGTGTTATTGGATCTATTAACGCTGGCATTTAATCTTGAGAAGATAAAAATGATGGCTCCGATACCCAACACAAAGAAAATGATGGTTGGTAACCAATCCATAAATCCATTTGATTCATAAGGATTGATAATCGCATATTTATCGCTAGTATAATATAATGTTCCGTCTTCATTTTGTCTAGTTCTAATAATCCTATCAATATACGATAAATTATCCTCTGTATCTGGTCCGAAACTCGTAAAGCTATAACGAATTTCGCGATTTTGAGCATCATTAGTCAAATAGTAACCAGCAATGGTTAAATTTCCTTCGTTATACCGCGTTATTTGAAGAGACTCAATTTTTTGATTCCATAAGAACGATTCTTCGTAATCGTTGACTTCATTACCATTTTCATTATGTGTAACGATAATATCTCCCCAAGCGATATCGGAATGTTGAGAAGACCCATAAGAATTATTATTAAACAACAATGTTATCGCGACAACAATACCCAAAATCAAAAGATATGGTGCGACATAACCAATCCAACTTCCTTTTTTCTTTTTCATCTATACAAATTACCTCCTATAAAATAGTCTAATTTTGTGCTCTCATAAATTTTATATTTATGCATTGTTTATTTTACCACAATAATCGGATTGTTTTCTATATTATTTAACACTACTTTATTTTGCAAGGGAATATAAATAATATTTCCATTTTTATCCACGATAAGCGGCCACCTTTTTCTTTTATCAAGTGGAATCTTGCGATTAATAAAAATTCTTCTTACCGATTTATGAATTTTTCCAAATTTTATGACATCACCGGGTTGAAAAGTGCGGATTATTAACGGATAAGAATATTCGAAAACATTTATCTTTGAAGTATCGGTTGTAAGATTCAAATAAAAATATTCATTGTCAATAATTTGTGGTGTTTCCACTATAAATTCATAATGAAAATCATCGCCAAATTTGCTCAAAGACAAATAATCATAAGATTTTAATAGATAGTATGGTGGCTCTAAAAGCATTTTGGCGTGTGCTTTTTGACTCCTAATTAGTTTTTTTATTTCACGAATTCGCTTGGCTCCTAATTTTACCGAAATAAACGGCAAAACCTTCGTAATATACGCAAAAAGCAAGCGCGTTTCTTCTTCATCACTCAAACAAACAATCTCTGAAATCATCAGTTTATCTTGTTGGAGTAAAGGTTCGATTTTTTGCATGATTTTTTTTAGTTTTTGATTTTCACTATCGATTTCTCCTATCATCTCATCAATTTCGTTTTCGGTCATTTTAGAAACTTGATGATGACGAATATAATTGCGGGTGTAATCATCGGTGTTATTACTTTCGTCGATTGAATAAGGAATTTGATTTCGTTTGCAATAATTTAAAAGTTCCATTTTTCGATATTCTAAAAGCGGACGAATTACTCTCATTCCTTTAATTGATGTCTCACTATTTAGTCCATAATATGATACTAAATTACCACGCGATTTTTGCATTAAATAAGTTTCTAAAAGATCATCTTTATGATGTGCGACAAAAAGTCCATCAGCATGATATTTATAATACATTTTTTTGAAAAAATCATACCGTATTTCACGAGCCCAAGCTTGGAAATTACCTTTTGGTTTTAGATCTATGGTATCAAGAACATGTGTTTTATATCCTTTTTCTTTGGCATATAAAGCAACCATTTCTTGTTCTTGATTTGAAACCTTACGACGATGATAATTGACATGCAAAACCACAAGTTTCAATTTTAAATCGGCTAACATTTTTAAAAGAGCCATCGAATCCGGTCCTCCGGAAACCGCGATTAAATATATTTTATTCGCATCGTAAGAGAATTTTTCCATAAGTTTACCTTCGGTTATAATTTTGCACTATAGGCATCAATTTTTCAATTATAAAACCGCGACTTTACGACTTTCAAAATGCACAAAGTTTTATCGTCTTCTTCATCTTTATTTTTAATAAGTGCATCGTACAACAGATCTGCCATTTTACCGGTTTCCACATTTTTAATTGCTTCAAGATTTTCAAGTAAAAAGTTTTCTTCGATTACTCCAAAACCATCACTCATTAAAATAATTATATCCTCTTCTTCTAAAAAGAAGTCTTCATAGACAATATCCAAATCGGCTACGATACCTAAAGGTGGAAAAATCTTATCGAGAGTAATAATTTTTCCTTTACGATAAATATAAGACGGGAAAGAACCGCTTTTATAAATTCTCGCTTTTTTATTGGTTAAATCAATTTTTAAAAAATCCAATGTCGCATACATTTCATGCATCGATTTTGATTTTACCAACGTGTTTAGATTTTCGATAATTTTCCTTTCGTCGTTTTCAAGCTTTTGATAAGCTTTAAGACTTTTTATCACATAAGACGAAACAAGATTAGCATTTTTATCGTGTCCCATTCCATCTGAAAGAACAATAAACTCCGCTCCACTTCTTTTAAAGCCATCAATTTGATCTCCAGAATCTATTGGTTTTGAAGAGAGACATAGTCCCTTTTCGATTTCGATAACGTTTTGAGAAGACAGCACTAAAATAGCGCCATTATGTAAATCATCTTCTTGTTTGACATAAAAGTTTTTTCTTAAAATATTGCGCGTTATATCTACTATCTTATCTACATCAAAATCTTCGATCCCTATTTCCAATATCAATTCGACTCCATCGTACGCGTGGATTTTAATTTGATAATGAAGTGCATCATAGTTTTGCTTTAATCGCTCGTATTTCGACTTAAATTCTTCACCATCGTCTAATTCTTTTAATGGTCGATAGATATTTTCGATTTCATTTTGATAAAGTTTTTTTCGCTCTTCCGCTTGGTGGCGATAACTAAGTTCTCCTAAATAAAAATCATGTGCCACTTCACTGCGTCTAATAAGCTTATATGGATAAAGACATTTGTCGATGATTTCTTGTCTATTTTGCTTTGTCGCGTTATCTTTTATTAATGCTTCTTTCAAAGAATTGAGACTACAAGAGTTTTGCAATTCGCATTCACTACAAAGCGACGCATCAAGATTGCGTTTAGCTTTTTCAAAAGCCGGAGTTTCATGATCTAACGATGGATCTAAAACACAATCTAAATAAGACACTATTGAGCGAACTTTGCTGCGAGTAGCATTTGCAAACTGAACATTTTTTAAAACTTGAAGATCTTCGTTTCGTTTAAAAATGTTTTCAAGATCATCGACCCATTCTTGTTTTATAAAAAGATTTAAAAGAAAAGCTAAGATTCCTTGATAAAAGAACCCATTAAGATAAAAGGTCGGAGTCAAAAGAATATTAAGCAATACAAAACTCCCTAAATATATATAGGAATTATATTTGGTTTTAACTAGTGACGACAGCAAAAGCGAAGCCGCTGAAATCAATAAAATGTTAAGTCCGACACCTTTAAAAAGGTATAATAAAAAAGCCCCTAAAACAATTGAAGAACCACTGACAAGAAAGGAAGTACATTTTTTAAAAACCAAATGCACTAAATTAAAAAATGCGATAAACAGCGCATCGATTCCCAAAAACAAAATTGAAAGTGACGAAATCACCATCACTTTATAACGGTCATCAAAAACCGCATAATCATCATTTATCACTTTTTCAAGATTAATGAAGGCCAACAATAATCCATAAGAATAAAAAAGATTTATTAACCCATTAAGGAATTGAAAAAAATCAG
This sequence comes from uncultured Bacilli bacterium, assembly GCA_947591215.1. Lineage (GTDB taxonomy): Bacteria > Bacillota_I > Bacilli_A > RFN20 > CAG-449 > CANQAG01. The sequence goes on from CANQCZ010000003.1 coordinate 29,275, forward strand.
GGTAATTGACAAGATAAATGGTAAATACAAAAATATTCGTAAAGATAAAACTTAAATAATTTTTAAAAACAGAAGTCGCTTTTAAAAGTTTCGAAAACGTTTCTAAAAATAAAAAAATAAAACATACAACGCTTAATTCCAATCCATAATTGATATTAACAAGAAACCCTACTAATATTAATGTAAAATTAGTGACAATGGCGGTAATATACTCTTGCCGATACGCAAAATATAATAAAACCATCACAAACGGATTAAACAAATACGCTGTGTTGAATAAGGCTACCAACAAAGAAAGTAATCCGAAAATAAAATATATGAATACTGTACTGCGCTCTTCTTTTAACGTTTTAATATTTTCTATCATTTTCTCACCGCTACTAGCGTACACTAGGCGATTAGAAAAAAAGGTCGATATCCGTCGACCTAAGAAAAGATAATTACAACATTGCCATTATCGAAAATATAACTATTGCCGTTATGATAAAAGACCGAATAATATGTCGCATCATTAGCTAACTTATCACTTAAGTTTTTTAAATGCTCTTGTTCTAAAACGACCGCTTGCTTTTCAGATTCTAAAGCTTGATTTCTTGTATAAGCATTGTAGACATTTATCGATACTACCAACAAAAGTCCAATCGAAAAGATAAAAATAAAAAGCGAAAAAATACTAATGATTCGATTGGTTTTTATCGATACTTTCTTTTTCATTGCGTTTTTCCTTTCGATTTTTCTTTTGTTTAATTATACCAATTACTTTCTGTTTTTTCAATTTTGCCGGAATAATAATTTCTTTTTCTATGACCTTCGCGACCGATTCAAATACTTTATTAAAATGTTGTGCATAAAATCGATAATATATAAGTGCTCCAAGAAAAATACCTAAGATATAAAAAATATTTAAAACACCATCAGTGTAAAAGCAAAGAAAGGAAAAATAAAAGAGAGTCGAAATCAAGAAAAAAACAACTTCGCAAATCAAGCGTACAAAAAAGCTTTTACAATGGTAAAAAAGTCGATTAAATGCCGACCATGAAAAAAGCAGTAACGCTCCAAAAAGCATCGACCCTATAAATGCTTGAAACTGATTCAATAAAGGCATTATTTAAAGAGTTTTGAAAAAAATCCTTCTTTGCTTTTGTCTTTTGTTTTTCCAACGTATTGAACACTATCCACTCGATCCCCTTTAATCGAAAGAATTCCTTTTTGCAAGTCCATAGTTCCTAACGCTAATTTTTGACCGCTGATGTGAACATGTCCCAAAATCGTTTCAATCAAAAACTCATCACTATCAAAACTATCTAATTTCGTTACTCCAGTGAGTTCAACACTAGTTCTAGATGCTATAGTGATTTTACTATCTCCATGCGTATCCATCGTTTCCATAAAAAAACCTCCACTTAGTAATTCTTATGTGAAGGTCTTTTAAATAATTACTTTATCTTCTAATATTTCAAACATCTCCGAAGCACCATTTTTAGTAGTATGCTCTTTAATTTCACGAACTGCAATCTTCAAAATTCTTTCGCCTAATGTCAATTCAAGAACATCGCCGACTTTTACCTCAGAGCTAGGTTTACAAACTTTGCCGTTTAATTTTACAAACCCAAGATCTAACACATCTTTAGCGATTGTTCTTCTTTTAATCACACGAGCATTTTTTAAATATTTATCAACTCTCACTTTTTATCCTTTCATCATATTGCTAATAAGAAGAGCAAACGTCTCAATCGTCTTTATTTCTCCGTCATCTAAAGCTTCTTTACGGATAAAAATTATCGATCCAATAGGATTATCCAATAAATAAACCGGAAAAACCACAGATGCTTCTGATTCTTCTTGATTTAATTTTATCATCATCGTTCCTTTTTGTGAATGAGTTTTTATCCTCATTAAATCAACGACTTCATTATCCAATAAACTTCCCGGAGCATATGACATTCTTCTCTCGCCATAAGAAGCAAGAATCATTTCTAAATCAGTAATTAAAACTGTTCCCGCTAATTTTTCATATATGCTAATCGCGATTTTGTGGAACATTTCTCCTGATCCCTTTAGAGTTGAATATTTGTCTAGAACAATATGATTATTTTCATCCAAAAAAATTTCAACGTTATCATTTTCGTTAATCATCAAACGTTTTCGCATATGAATCGGAATCACAATTCTTCCTAAACTATCGACTCTTCTAATTACACCATTAGACATCATAATCACCGATTCTTACTATTTCCATTATTTAACCAATTTATTAATAGCAATCAAAAGTTTTTCTAAGTCATCCAAATATTGTCCGGTTTTTATTAACCTTAACTTCAACTTACGATTTTGATATGAAACACGAATATTTTTGGCGATATCTTGAACCTCATTAAAAAGCAAAATACCGATTTTATTAATTCTTGAAGCTTCTGAAGATAATTCGATAATAATCTGACCGCCTTCTTCTTTTACTGATTCAATACCTTGATTGGAAGATAAAATATCGATCTTTCTTTTTCTAAGTAATGCTTCTACTTCTTTTGGCAATCGACCATAGATGTCCCTGATTTTTGCGCGATACAGAATCAGTTGTGGAAGCGTATTGATTTCTTGGATCTCTTGATATAGCTCGAGTTTATCACCGTCATCCGCATAAACTTTTGGAATATAACCCTCAATTGGAATATTAGTTACTCTAGTAACGACTTTTTCTTTTTTTATTCCCTTTTTTTCTTCAATCACTTCGTTTAACAAGCGAATATACATATCGATGCCGACGGTTTCTATAAACCCGGATTGTTCTGAACCTAAAATATCTCCGGCTCCTCTAATCGTCAAATCACATTGGGCAATTTTATATCCCGATCCTAGTTCGGCAAATTCTTTAATCGCACTCAACCGCTTTCTCGCTTTTTCATTTAAAACCTTGTGTTCATTGTATAGCAAATAAGCGTAGGCGATACGATTGCTTCGACCTACCCTGCCTTTAATTTGATATAGCTGAGAAAGTCCAAAAGTATCAGCTTCTTCAATAATAATCGTATTGGCATTTGGAATATCGATTCCCGTTTCGATAATCGAAGTACAAACTAAAATATTCACTTCACCGTTATATACCTTATTCATCGTATCTTCAACCACTTCGCGATCCATTTGACCATTGCAGACCGCAACTTTGGCGCCTTTAATTTGAGTTTGTAAATTACGGGCTACTTGAAAAATGTTACTTACATGGTTATGTAAATAAAACACTTGCCCATTTCTAGCTAATTCTCTTTCTATTACTTCTTGCACGAGGCTTTTAGAATAAAGCATCACATATGTTTGAATCGGCATTCGATTAATTGGTGCACTGTTTAAAGTCGAAACGCTTCGTATACCTAAAAGTGACATTTGTAAGGTTCTTGGAATCGGGGTTGCAGTCAAAGTGAGAACATCTATTTGATTGGCAATTTCTTTAATTCGTTCTTTGTGTTCCACTCCAAAACGTTGTTCTTCGTCGACAATCAATAATCCTAATGCCGGAATTTCTATTTCTTTAGACAACAAGCGATGAGTACCGATGATAAAATCAATCTTCTTTTCTTTAATCTGCTTAATGTTCTCTTTTTGAGTGCTTTCGTTCACAAAGCGCGAAAACAAAGCGATTTTTACTCCAAAAAGCGCAAATCTTTCTACTGCTCGCTCATAATGTTGGCGAGCAAGAATCGTGGTTGGACAAAGTAACGCGACCTGTTTCCCGCTTAATATCGCTTTAAACGCAGCACGAAATGCCACTTCGGTTTTTCCAAATCCGACATCCCCACATAAAAGACGATCCATCGGTGTGCTTTTTTCCATATCTGCCTTTATTTCCGCTATCGCCTTTTCTTGATCTTGTGTTAACGGATACGGAAAAGCTCTTTCAAATTCCCGTTGCATATCGTCATCGTTTGCAAAAGCAAATCCTTCGACACTTTCACGTTTTGCGTATAATTCTAAAAGTCTCTCAGCCATCAAATTGACCTTTTCTTTAATTTTCTTTTTTGTTTTGCTCCATTCATTACCACCCAAATGATTTAATTTAGGAACTGCGCCTTCTTTTGAAACAAATTTGCGTACTAATTTAAATTGTTCAAGAGGGACATAAAGCACTTCTTTTTTTTGATATCTGATTTTTAGAAAATCTTTTTTTATTCCTCCAACTTCAAGATTTACGATTGCTTCAAATTGTCCGATCCCATTTTCTTCATGCACCACATAATCCCCGATTTGAAGATCTTCATAGGAATTTAAAACCTTCGCTTCTTTGTATCGATGCATAAAGCGCGTTAAATGATTTCGATACCCAAAAATTTCACGAGCCGATAGATAACAAACTCGCTCATCGATAAGTTCAAACCCTTCATTAAGATTCATCTTGCAGATTCCTAAATTGCCTTTAGGTGAAGAATTAGGTTCAATAATTTCATATTCTCTTTCATATTCGTCAAGATATTCAATAAAAGTGTTAAATTGTGTTTCACCGAGAGCGACGATGACTTTATTTCCTTCTATTATATATTTATCGATAATTTCTAGCGCTTTAAATATCGAACCTCCCAGAAAAGGAATCGGTCGCATTCTAAGGCTTTGATCATCAATATGATTGAATTGACTAGAAACTAATAAATTATTTTTGTTTTGTGCGATAATCTTTTCAAAATCCAAATTAAGTTTTATTTTTTCTAGTGTATATCCTTTTTTAGCTAATTCAGCATAAAAATCAAAAGCTTCGTGAACATTGAGATCGTAAGCATCACGACATCTAGTTATATCATATATCACTGTAGTATCAGGCTCAAAATATTGTAAAATAGAATATGGATCATCATTGAAATATGAGTAATATTTATACGTATTTTCATTAAAACCATTTTCTTGAATATCATCTAAATCGTTTCTTGTTCTTTCGATTAAATTTGTTTTAGACTCAAAATCGAGCTTCGTGTTTTCTTCTTCAATTTCAGATTTTATCTTAGTTATTCCTCTTTCAAGTTGTTCAGGAGTAATTAAAAGTTCATTAGATGGAAAAATCTTTACAGAAGCTAATTCTTCGTTTGTTGAACGTTGTGTTTCGATTGAAAAATAGTGCAACGATTCAATTTCATCGTCAAAAAAGTTTATTCTTACCGGTTGCTCTAAGTTTATAGGAAATATATCGAAAATTTCACCACGTTTTGCAAATTGCATGCTTTGATCAATTTTATTGACGCGATAAAATCCATTTTCTAGCAATTTTCTTTCTAAAAGATTAATGTCGATGATATCTCCTTTTTTTAATTCATAACAATGTGCTTGAAACAAATCCTTATTTGGTAAAATTCTTGTCACCGCGGCAGTGTGAGTGATTAAAATTTTATAATCTTGTTTTATTGCTTCTGACATCACAAATAAACGTTGCGCCAATAATTGCTTGGAGACAACGGCTTGATTAATTCTTAAAACTTCATCGCAAGGAAAAAACAACACGTTTTCTTCGCCTAGCAAAAGCGATAGTTTATCGTATAAATCTTGTGCACTATATAAATTAGGAACGATTATCGCGTATTTTTGGGGTTCTTTGTTATAAGCGCTCGCGATGAGATACGCTAAAGAAATAATATCTGTCGCAACAAAAGTTCCTTCTTTTTTCAGAAAGTTTGTGACTACTTTATTTTGTGATATTTTATCGAAAATTAGGTTCATTTTAATTAAATTTACTCATCGCATAATGGAAATCGTGATCGATAATTGCGTCGATTGCTTCCAAAGCTTTTTTTCGTGCTTCTGTTAAGAGCGCCTCTTCTTCTGCGCTCGGTTTAGATAATACGTAATCAATCACACTATAAATAGGATGTCCGATTCCGATTTTAATCCGTTTTATTTGATCTGTTTTTAAAATATCGATAATGTTTTTAATACCTTTTTGTCCTCCGGAAGATCCACCTTCACGTAATCTTATTTTACCGCATGGAAGATCCATATCATCATATATAACAATCAAATTTTCAATCGGGATTTTATAAAATTGCATGATGGCAAAAACCGCTTCACCAGAAAGATTCATATAAGTGTAAGGTTTTAGAAGCAAAATATCTTGATTGTGATATAATATTTTTTGATATTTACCTTTAAAGCCGTCTTTATCTACTTTGATATTGTTTGTGCTTTCAAATGCTTCAATTACTGAAAAACCAGAATTGTGTCGTGTGTTTGCATATTCTTTACCTGGATTACCTAATCCGACAAAAAGTAACATAAAGTTCACATCCTTTAAACTATAATATTATAGCATAGAAAGGGATTCTCGTCATGAAAAAAAAGACTTCTCCATTTAGATATTCGACCGGTCTTTTTGCGTTAACGCTTCTTACGCAACTTTTTCACGGATTTTCTTATACATATTATGTCGATCAAGCGGCACTTATAACGATTAACCTTGCAACTTTAAGTAAAATAATCTTTGTAATCGTCGATGGTGTCAATGATGTTATATTTTCGGCTTTAAGTGAAAAAACGCGTAGCCGTTGGGGAAAGCGATTGCCGTGGTTAGTAACCTGCATGCCTTTTTTAGCATTATCTGTAATTTTGACTTATGCTGTAAGTCCTGAAACGGGTTTTTCGACAATTCAATTTTTTATTTTCTATCTTTTTATTTCTATTACTTTCGAAAACTTTTCAACCATCATGTACACCAATTACTATGCTTTGTATCCTGTTTTATTTGTCGAAGAAAAAGAGCGAAGCAAAGTCTCATCAATCCGACATATCGGAGAACTTCTCGGAATGGCGATTTGTCTTGTAGCGTCACCTTACTTGGTAGAATTGATCGGCTACATCGGTCTTGGAATCGTTTATGGCATTATTTATATGGCGATAATGATCTATTGTGTGACCGGAATTAATTATAAACAGGCCGAAGACACAGTGAATACTAAACCATATTCTTTTCGCCAAACGATCAAAGACGCATTCACCAACAAAGCTTTTTTAATATACAATATAGCCGTAAGTTTTAATCAAGCTTGCCTTGGTGTTTTGGTGACAATCTATCCTTTATACGCAAAATATGTCTTAAAGGTAAATTCTTTAGAACAAGGTATTTTAATGGGAATACTATTTGTCGCGGTAATCATTTCCGTGCCTCTTTGGTACAAAGCAATGCAAAAATGGGGTTATCGAAAATGTTGGAAAATCTCATACATTATCTTTCCTTTTTTACTTGCTGCTTTAGCAATCCCATACAATTTTATAAGTGGTATTATCGTCGTATCTGTCGTGGGACCGGGAGTTGGAGGAATAATGATTACTCCAGATTTGATGGGTGCTGAAATTATCGATATGGATAAAAAGAAAAATGGCGTCTCAAGAGAAGCTTCCTTTCTATCTATGGGTAGCGTTTTGCAAAGATTATCCGTGGCAATATCTGCGATTTTCATGAGTTTAGTAAGCTCGCTTTTTGGTTATGTCGATGGCAATAATCCAGGACCAAATCCCGATTTAACTTTCCGTGTCGTGACTGGTGCGATGTTACCGATAATCGGTTTTTTAGGATCGATATGTGCCGTTATCTACATTTATCTATCCAAAAAAGATTTTGATAAAATTACCAATAATCTTTACGTTGATAAAAATTAAAAAGCACAGATTTTTATCTGTACTTTTCAATATAGTTTATGCATTTTGCTCCGACTGCTTTTCGATCGACCCGCAAATGATGAACCGTGCATTTATTGGCATAGAAATGACGGCAAGATGAAGCGTCACATAACACGACATGTTCATCTGTCTCTAAGGAAAAAGGCTGATCAGAAGCAAATTCATACTCCCATTGCGCAAGTTTAGAATCATCATCTCGTCTTTTTTCATATGAACGGCAATAAGCAGTATTGCTCACTTGAATTCCTTTTTTAGTGCAGTGAGTACAGTAATTGTGATCACAAGTATGATCGTGACATTTTAAATTTGGCATAATTTCACTCCTTTACTTTGTTAGTATGGCTTATTAAAACCGTTTTATTAAATTATCGGTGATGGTAAATAATAAATTTGTAACTTTTAGAATATATTCAAACTAGTTCTTGTGGTTGTTTTTATTGCTTTTTATTTGTAAGATATAAATGCACTAATGAGGTGGATGAAATGAAATCTTTTTTCTTAAATACTGCAAAAGGAGCGCTTATTGGAATCGCTTGTTTAATTCCCGGAGTAAGCGGAGGAACTTTAGCCATCATTCTTAATGTTTATGACAAATTATTAAATGCAGTAAGCAACATTACCAAAGATTTTAAAAAATCATTGTTAACTTTACTGCCATTTGCTATCGGTATCCTTTTAGGTATTGCCGCTTTAATTATTCCATTACAATGGGCATTAGCCAATTTCCCATTTCCTACCGCGACTTTGTTTGTCGCTTTAATTATCGGACAATTGCCTTCATTGTATCGCAATGTTCAAGGATATGAAAAAGCAACTAATTTTTTAATCAGTGCCATTCCATTAATTTTAGTTATCGGGCTTTGTGCCATTAATTTATTTACCAATACACCTGATGTCACTTTAATAAACATTCAATGGTACATGTATATTGTCTTGTTTTTGGTCGGCTTTTTGGCTTCCGCAACTCTAGTTGTTCCTGGAGTTTCCGGTTCAATGGTTTTAATGCTTGTCGGATTTTATAAACCGATTTTGGATGTGTGTGCTCAATTATTACATTTTGAAAATATTTTTCAATCTATTTTAATTTTGATTCCTTTCGGTATTGGAATTATTATCGGCTTTTACTTTATGTCAAAATTTATTTCATTTTGTTTAGCAAAATGGAAAATACAAACATTCTTCGCTATTATCGGTTTCATTGTCGGTTCTTTAGCGGGAATTTATATGCAAGTTGATTATAGTATTCAAATCGATTTAATCCAAATTATCCTTTCGATCGTTCTTTTTGTCGGCGGAATTGTCGGCTCATATTCCTTAGATTATTTAAATCGCAAATATAATAAAAAACTAACCGAAGAGGAGTCAAAAGATGAATCTAGATAATATTGTCAGTCGTTTTTTTCTTGAAAATCTTCATGGCTCAGATTTTATTAATCGGGTCATGATTATTTTTTCTAAACTCGGAAGCGGTGGCACCATTTGGATTATATTTTTATTAACGATTTTAATCGTTCAACTTTGCCGCAACAAAAAATTTTCGATGACAATCGTCTTTGCCCTTGTAATTTTATTATTAGGGTGGCTTTTTAATGATTATTTCTTAAAAATCATTATCAATCGTTCAAGACCTTATACTGAAATCGATGGTTTTTCAGAATTTATGATTTCGATGAATTATCCATTCCCTTCCGGATCTTCTTTCCCTTCAGGGCATTCTTTTTCATCGTTTTCTGCCGCAACAATGATATTTCTATATCACCGCAAATTAGGTTTAATCAGTTTTCCACTAGCGTTTGCAATCGCTTTTTCAAGAATCTTTGTCGGCGCTCATTATTTTAGCGACGTTTTAACCGGCTCATTTTTAGGGGCTTCTTTCGGATGTATTCATTTTTTAATCTGTCAACAAATTTTTTCCAAAACCCATTTAGGGGATTTAAAATATGCGTCTCGATAAGTATCTGTCTAATTCCGGATATGGCAGTCGTAAAGAGGTAAAATTCTTAATAAAACACGGACAAGTTAAAGTTAACGAACAAATAATAAAAGACGATTCCTTTCACGTTATGCCTGAAAAAGATCTTGTTTTCGTCAATGACTTAAAAGTTAATTTTCGTCAAAATCATTATATCCTTCTATATAAACCGGAAGGATATATTTCTTCTACCGAAGACGAAAGCTATCCTTCAGTTTTGAATCTTGTTAATGATTTTCGCCACGCTGCTCTTTTTCCGGTTGGACGTTTAGACGTAGATACCACAGGTGTGCTACTTCTTACCGATGATGGGGATTTAGCCCACCGGCTTTTATCTCCCAAAAGGCATGTCAATAAAGTATATCGCGTAACTGTGGACCATTCTTTAAGTGACAAGTTAATAGATTATTTTAAAGTTGGTATTTTGCTTGACGGCAAGAAAACTCTTCCCGCAACTTTAACTATTCTTTCTGATTTAGAAGCCGAGGTTATTTTAAATGAAGGAAGATTTCATCAAGTCAAACGAATGTTTTCTGCTTTTAATTACACCGTGGTTTCGCTTAAAAGAATCCAATTTGATTGCTTGACTTTAAAAGGGTTAAACGTTGGTGAATATCGTCTTTTAAGCGAAAGCGAAATTGAAAAACTAAAAAACCATTAAAATCAGTGTTCTTAGGAACATATTCACTAACGGTTACAATTTAACATTTCGCATTTAAACATCTACAATTTTCTATTTAAACATGCTAAAATAGCGAAGTAGCATAAAATTGTTAATAATAATATTAACAACATAGAATGTAGGAGGAAATTTATGCAAAAAAAGTACGTATACCACTTTAAAGAAGCTTACGGCTTAGGCAAAGAGCTTTTAGGTGGTAAAGGTGCCGGCTTAGCAGAAATGACCCATATCGGAGTTCCGATTCCACAAGGATTCACGGTCACAACTGAAGCTTGTACTCTTTATTACGAAAGTGGCAAAGTTCTCCCAGACTATTTAGTCAAGGAAATTTATGAAGCTGTTCACGCAGTTGAAAAAGAAACCGGCAAAAACTTTGGCGGAGATAAAAATCCGTTATTAGTCAGCGTTCGTTCCGGAGCTCGGGTTTCTATGCCTGGTATGATGGACACCATCTTAAACTTAGGTTTAAATGATAAAACAGTCGAAGCTCTAGCGAAAGAAACCAACAACGAAAGATTTGCTTACGATTGCTATCGTCGTTTTATTTTGATGTTTACCAACATCGCTAAAGGTCATCCAAGAACCGACATGGATAAAATGCTTGATGATCTTAAAGAAGCTCGTGGCTATAAGTTAGATACTGAAGTTACTGCTTCCGAACTTAAAGAATTAGTTGCAAAATATAAAGATTACTATAAAAAGACCTTCAATGAAGATTTCCCAAGTGATCCATATGTACAAGTAATTGAAGCAGTTACCGCTGTTTTCCGTTCATGGGATAACCCAAGAGCCAATGTCTATCGTATGATGAACAATATTCCATATAGTTGGGGTACTGCCGTCAACGTTCAATCGATGGCTTTCGGAAATAAGGGCGAAACTTCCGGTACCGGCGTGGCCTTCTCACGTGATCCGGCAACCGGAGAAAAAGTAATTTCTGCTGAATATTTACCAAATGCACAAGGCGAAGACGTTGTCGCTGGAATTCGTACTCCACTTCACATTGATGAATTGAAGAGAAGAATGCCTGAAGTTTATGAACAATTTGTTGAAACCATTAAAAAGATGGAGAATCACTACCGCGACATGCAAGATATGGAATTCACCGTCGAAGAAGGTAAACTTTACTTCTTACAAACACGTAATGGTAAAAGAACACCTGCTGCCGCGTTAAAAATAGCTTGCGACCTTGTCGATGAAAAATTAATTTCAGAAGACGAAGCTGTTTTAAGAATCGATGCTTTATCATTCGATAAGTTGTTACTCCCAGGCTTTGACAAAGATGAATTGGCTAAAGCTACCCCAGTCGCCGAAGGTTTGGCGGCTGGTCCAGGAGCCGGAACCGGTAAATTAGCCTTTACTGCCGAAGAAGCCGAAAAAAGACATGCTAATGGCGAAAAAGTCGTTTTAGTCCGTGCTGAAACCTCCCCAGAAGATATCGTCGGTATGGTTGCCGCTGAAGGTATTCTCACCATGCGTGGTGGTATGACTTCACACGCTGCCGTCGTTGCTCGTGGTATGGGTAAATGCTGTGTCTGTGGTTGTAAAGAAGCTTTAATCGATGAAGAAAAGAGAACTTTAACAATCGGTGGAAAAGTTTATACTGAAAACGACGTTTTCTCCTTAGATGGTTCTACCGGAAAGGTTTATGTCGGTGCTATCAAGACCGTTAGTCCGGATTTAACCGCTGGTTATTTTGGAAGATTAATGGCTTGGGTTGATCGTGCTAGAAGATTAAAAGTTCGCACCAATGCGGATACTCCTCGTGATGCTAAACAAGCTAAAGTTTTCGGTGCTCAAGGTATTGGACTTTGCCGTACTGAACATATGTTCTTCGACAAAGATCGTATTTTCTCAATGAGAAAAATGATTCTTGCTGACAATGTTGCTGATCGTAAAGCTGCTTTAGCCGAACTCGAACCTATGCAACAAAAAGACTTTGAAGAATTATATGAAATCATGGGCGAATTAAATGTCAACGTCCGTTTATTAGATCCACCTCTTCATGAATTCTTACCACAAGAAGAAGACAAGATTGAAGAATTGGCCGTCGCAACCGGAAAATCCGTTCAACAAGTCAAAGACCGTATCGCTGAGTTACATGAATTTAACCCAATGATGGGTCACCGTGGTTGCCGTCTTGCCGTTTCCTATCCGGAAATTTGCGAAATGCAAACCTCTGCGATTATCAAGGCCGCTATTAACGTCATGAAGAAGGGCATTAAAGTTGAACCTGAAATTATGATTCCTCTTGTCCTCGATGTCCGCGAATTAAAATTCGTTAAAAATATCATTGTTGAAACCGCCGATCGTTTAATTAAAGAAGCAGGTGTCAACATGAAATATCACGTCGGTACGATGATTGAAATTCCAAGAGCCGCACTTCTCTCTGACGAAATCGCCAAAGAAGCTGAATTCTTCTCGTTTGGTACCAACGATTTAACTCAAATGACTTTCGGTTTCAGCCGTGATGATGCCGCCAAGTTCTTACCGGATTACTATGAGCACAAGATTTTCGAAGAAGATCCATTTAAGACCTTAGATCAAGATGGTGTTGGCAAATTAGTCAATATGTCTGTTAAGGCCGGTCGTGCAACACGTAAAGATCTTCACGTCGGTGTTTGTGGGGAAACCGGTGGCGATCCGAAATCGGTCGAATTCTACCACAAGGCCGGTCTTGATTACGTCTCTTGTTCTCCATTCCGCGTTCCAGTTGCTCGTTTAGCTGCCGCTCAAGCTGCAATTAAAGAAAAACTTGAAAAATAAGGAGCATTAACACTACTTATTAAAAAACCCTAAAGCGATAAACTTTAGGGTTTTCTTATGGTAAAAATTTATTTTATTACATTTGTTTAACGATCTTTCGCGGCTTTTACTATTTTAGTTACTATTCTTAACAAATAAATGAGTAAGAAAGCTAAACCAAAGATTCCACATCCTAAATATCCATCATAGAAAAAATCATTTTTTATCATAGTGCCCATTAATTCTGAGCCGCACATGACACCAAGACCTAAAAAAGCCGAAAAGGCAACCCACCTTATAGGGTGAGTTTCCTCACGAACTTCTTTAACAACTTCAATTTCCGGGGATCCTAAAAAATGTTGAATGAACCTATATTTATATTCATCATAATAGTGCTTTTCCCAAGATAAATCCGCAAATAGATACATAAAGTAAAGGGTGGCTCCAAGCCAAATGATACCTGCATTTTTCCACCAATCCGTACCAATAAACGGACTCATATCTAAATCCGGATCTATCTCGGCATTTGCAAAACCGAAATAGCAGAAAATAGCAATACCAGCAATCATAAAGATTTGACGAATAATCCCAATAGACGAAGTAAAAAAGTAGATAAATTTAAAAATGATTATAAAGATAAAGGCGGCAATTGCCATTCCCCAAGGGGTAAAAAGAAAAGTTTCAAAAGCTTCCATAAATAAATCCTTCTTTCAAAAATGGGTCAAAGATAACAAGCGGTGTACAATATTACACATTGTTACTAGAATTGGTTTCTAGATATTTGAAGTCGTTTATAAGAACGAAAATATTAAAGAGATTTATTAACGAAGCAAATAAAACGATATCTTCAAATCCAAGAAATCCAAAATGATAATGTCCGAAAAGAAAATTCGCATAGCAGAAAATGCTTGCTAGCTGCATCGTGATTGGAAGAAATTTTCTTCTACGTGTAATAACAGTATACAATATCATCATTACATCCGCGAAGAAAAAATATCTTTCATGCATATGAGGCATGACATATGGTGACAAAATAGCATAAACCGCTGCGACATGAATAAAGTTTTTAGCGGTAAACGGAACTCCTTTTTTATAATAAAACAAAAAGAGCAAGACAATTCCCAAAATCGAAAGACCGAAATAAAGCGCCGCGCCGGCATTGAAAAAATCATAGAGTTTATCGTATTGCAAGAAAGCATACATATTCGCCGATCCGTAGTTTGCATTCTTGTATTGCCCCATCTGTGTGGCATAAATACCAAGTGCATCATTTATATTAACGCCTACAATAAGTCCTGGAATAATCGTTATAAATATTGCAAGTGGAATTAATAGCATTTCTCTGAGTTTTACTTTCTTTACCAAAAATAACCACACTAATGTCGGAAAAAAGAAAACCGTATGAATTTTCGTAGCAACCGAAAGTCCCAAAATAAACATCGCTAAAAGATTTTTATTTTTGAGAATAAAGTAAATCGCATAAATAATACAACAAGCCCACAAAGCTTCACACTGACCCCATAACGCGGAATTTAATATATCTGTCGGCATGAAAAACATGATAAAGAGGCTAAAATAAGCGACGGATTTTTTATGAGTGATTTCTTTAACAATTAAAAACACACCAAACGCCAAGGCATAATCAAAAAAGAACGAGATAATTTTAACCGCAGCGATGGAACTTAACGGGAAATAAGAGATTAGAGCCAATAAATTTACATAGGCTAGCGGATAGTCGCATCTTGAGTTTGAAAAATTAGGCCAAGATTTTAAAGCTAAAAAACCACCGTTACCTTTAATATGATCCATCCATGGCACAAGATAGTGATCCATATCTCCTGAATGGTAATCAATAAAGCACCATCTAATTAAAAAAGAAGTAATTAATAAAATTATTAAGGCAATTATAAACACATGCTTGCGAACAAAAGCAAAGAAGGTATCATAAATTTGATTCGAAACTTCATCGAATTTTTTAAAGAATGTTTTTAATTTGGTTAACATTATCAATTCCTCGCTTTAGTGCCATTTTATCACAATATATAGCGCAAATAAATGATATCTTGTCATAAAAAAACGACCATTTGGTCGTTTTTTACTTCGCATGATTGTATAAATCGTATACGATTGAAACTGCTTGTCCTGTTTCAACGTGTTCGATAACTTTGGCAAGCATCGGAGCCAAGGAAAGCACTTTTACTTTTTCAACGCACATTTCCTGTTTAAGCGGGATAGAATTGGTAACAACTACTTCATCAAAAACATCCGCTAAAACTCGATCATAAGCATTTTTAGAAAAAACCGGATGGGTACAAGCAAGTTTAATTGATTTAGCGCCGTGTTTTTTTAATGCTAGCGCTCCGGCATAACAAGAACCACCGGTATCAACCATATCATCAATAATAATACAGTCCTTATTTTCAACATTACCGACTATATTCATGACTTCCGCTTCATTTGGTTTAGTTCTTCTTTTATCGATAATCGCCAAAGGAACATTTAAGCGTTCAGCAACTTTTCTTGCCCGATTGACGCCACCGTGGTCCGGCGAAACAACTACTAGGTTTTGAAAATCTAGCTTTTGTTTCCAAAAATAATCGGCAATGAGCGGAATTGCAGTCAATTCATCGACTAAACAAGAGAAGAAACCTTGAATTTGCGGGGCATGTAAATCGACCGTGATCACTCGATCCACGCCTGCCACTTTAATTAAATCTGCGACAAGTCGCGCTGTAATCGGTTGTCTTGGTTTTGACTTCCGGTCTTGTCTTGCATATCCAAAGTAAGGTATTACAAGATTTATTTGTCGGGCCGAACCTCGTTTTAACGCATCAGCAAATATTAAGATTTCAAATAAGTGCTCAGTAACCGGCGAACAAGTCGATTGAATCACATAGACGTCTTTATCTCTTACGGTATCAAGTGGTTCACAGATAATTTCGCCATCTGCAAAATGACTAACTGAACACTCACTTACTTTCATGCCAAGATTTGTAGCTATTTCTTCAGTTAGTTCTTTATTGGCGGTCAACGAATAAATTACTGCGTTGTCTAACATGCGGTTCCTCCTTATTTAAGCCTTGAAAACTTCATCGTCTGATTCTTTCAAATTAGCGAAAGGTCCGATTGTTTTGTTGCTTCCTACAACAACATTCGAAAGTTTTGAAAGAGTGATTTTATTATAATCTTTGATTATAGAATTTTCTATAACAGAATGTGGTCCGATTACATTTTTTTGGCCAATTATGGTCTTTCCATAAAATATTGTTCCCGGTAATATGTGATTTTGACCACAAAAAACCACTAACGGAGAAATGTATGTATGTTTAGGATCATCAAAAATGACACCATATCTTATCCATTTATTTATTATTTGATCATTCATTTGTTGCAAATACTTTGCACGATCGACATTGTCAAACATATCATAAGTTATTATTTTATCTTTAATAATTTTATACATATTATAATTTTGATTATAAATTGTACAAACCTCTTGTTTCTTTGAGTTTATTAATTGAATTTTACCTTTTTTGAGTTTAGTCAATTTTTGAAAAACTTTATCATCATCTAATAAATATCGTCCATTATAAACAATAATTTGCTTGTATTTATTGACAAAATTTAGCTTGTTATTGTTTGAAACCAATTTTATAGACTCTTTTAAAGCTGTTTGCTTTAAAAGCTCATCGTCAGTTTCAATCATTAAATCATAAGCGCCATTAATTTTAAAATACTCATAAAGCGGCACCCCATAAGGATAATAAAAAATCTTACTCTCCGCCTTATCAAGTTTTGGATATAGTAAGATAATTAATCGATCATATACTTTCATATTACATAATATGAATTTTCAAACTAATGTTTCGGTAATTTTTGTAAAATATGCTAGTGAACCGATTTCGTTTTCAGCTTTTTGCAGAGCTCTTAAATCTTTAGAAAGACAAACCACACAAGTACCAGAACCTGTCATTAAAACTTTGGTAAACCCTAATTGCACCAATTTCTCTTTAATCATTTGAACTGAAGGCATTCGTATAAATGCTGGTTCTTCAAGTGCATTAATCATGTTATCGGCTATTTTTTGATCGTCACCTTTTTGCAAAGCGACCTTTAATTCCTCCATATCGACTTTTTTATCAATCTGCATAGTATCATAATCATTAAAAATTTGTCTAGTCGATAATCCTTCTTTGGGTTTAGCTAACAAAACATAATATCGATCATGACATTTAATTTCCTCTAATTTTTCACCAATACCGGTAACATAAGCCGGACGATTGAATAAACAGAAAGGAACGTCAGCACCTATTTGATAAGCAATGTCAATCAAATTTTCTCGAGACAAATTCAACTTCAATATGCGATTAAGCGCATTTATCACCGCAGCCGCATCGGCAGAACCGCCACCCAAACCGGCTGAAAGAGGAATAATTTTATGTATGTGTATTCTAAATTCTTGTTTAAAATTAAACTTTTGTTTCATGAGGGCGAAAGCCTTATGAACAAGATTAGTTTCATCAGTAGGAACCGAGATATCATCGCAAGTGATAAATGTTACACCATAATTTGAAGGAATAATTTCAACTTCCACGCGATCGTGTAACTCTAAAGGTAACATAATAGATTCCAGCAAATGATATCCATCACTTCTTTTACCAACTACACCAAGCGCCAAATTTATTTTAGCGTGGGCCTTAACCATAAGCATTAGCATTTCCTCCTAAAAAGGTTCTGCGTGCGCGTCCTCGCGTTTCCAATCCTCCCATTTCTTTGGAAATGGTACTTTGAAGAATATCGTTAATATCCGCGTATTCAGTAACTCTAATAGAAGCTATTTGACTTGCAACAATCACCGGATCCAAAAGATGAATATTTTTTCTCGCGGGCGAAGAAGCAAAGTTAGCGCCGACATCGATCAGCGCTTCATAATAGCTTTGACAGGCTCCAGCAACGATCACTAGCGAATCTTTATCAGAAACAACCTTTCGCGCTTCTAACACTGCATTGACAAAATTACTCGAATTGCGATAAGAAGTCAAGTTATACAATTCATTTTTATTATTTGTTTTTAATGAATCGTGTCCTGTAAGAACTAAAACGTCAGGATGATGTTTATTTATTAGCGAGGCGACAACCGCTGACATCTGGCTTTCTTCAACATGATAACCAATCGCTTTTAAGTCATAAGTTTGATAAGCTTTCATCGCTTTTTTTAAATAATACTCATCACCATCTAGATGAAGGATTTTTCCTTCCACCAAATTTTGGGCACGATTTCTTTCAAGTGCCGGCAAGGTAACTTTGATTTTGTTTTCTAACTTATATGGTCGTAAATCTTTCTCATCGGCATCACAAATCAAACGAACCACTTCGCCTTTTAAAAGACATTTACCATCTTTGATTTCAACAATTCTAAAAATGACGTCGTGCTGATGAGAATATCGCGTCACCAAATCTCCTATTTGCATTTTAATCACCTTTGTATATATATGAAAAAAATGATTTATTTTACCTCAATTAATTTTAAATAATCTTTTAACGTCAATTCTTCGGCTCGAATCGAATTATTAAGTTGCGCTCTTTTCAACCACGCTTCAGTGTATTCTTTTCCAAAATAAGCTTTTAAATTATTAAAAAGGGTCTTCCTTCGCATTGTAAAAGACTTTTTCAATATATCTTTCAATTCTTCAGCAATTTTTGGATCATATTCTTGATTAAACTTAAGTAATAAAATCACACTATCGACATGCGGAGCAGGAATATAAGCTTCACGATAGACATTGCTGATAAATTCTAGTTTTCCGATATATTCAATTAGGATGTTCAAAGGACCATAATCTTTGCCATCTTTAGCTTTCAAACGTTCGTAAACTTCTTTTTGAATCATAAACTCAAATAAAATCGGTCTAAAAGGTGCACACGCTATCTTTTCAATAATAGGACTTGTGACATTATAGGGAACATTAGAAACGAATTTTACTTTCTTATTTTTGAAATTTATCAAATCTTCTTTTAAGAAATCCTGATTTTTAATCACTATTGCAACATCTTTAAAAACTTCATTTAAATGATTTACCATATCGCTATCGATTTCGTAAAGGAACACTTTGTCGGTCTTAGTGATTAGCAATTCACTTAAAGCGCCAAGGCCCGGTCCAATTTCAACAATTGTATCATTTTCATCGATCTCTAATTTGTCGATGATTTTTTGAGCAATATTTGAATCAATCAAAAAATTTTGTGAAAACATCTTTTTAGGTCTCAGCGATTTTTGCTTTAAAGCTTTCATAACGTATTCTCTAGAACATATCATCACTAATGCTCCTTAATAAATTCAATAATTTCTTCTTTTGTGATTGAACTGGTGTTTAATCTTTTTAAAAGCGTTTTGGCATTTCCGTAGCCTAATTTAAAGTTATCCATCAATGCATCTCTTAATTTTTTGGAATTTACCGAACCTATTAATTTGTTTTGATACAAAAACTCTAAATCAAAAACTTGACGGTCGGCTTCATGAAAACTTACCGCATTTTTGATTGCAGTAAGCAATTCTTCTGTTTCACATTCTGCGACACCGAGTTTTTTTCCTTTAATGGATTTTTCTTTTCTTACGAAAGCGTGCTTGGCATTAGGCAGTTCTTTTGCTAATTGATTGCGAATGCGAAGTCCTGGATAATCCGGATCTGTTAAAATTAATATATCGCAACTTTGAGGAAGATTCTTTAAATATTCAATGGTTGCTGATGGTACTTCAGATCCATTTGTAATCACAAATTCGCAATCAAAATATGACGACAATCGTGCAACATCGCTTTTTCCTTCTACAACGATTACCTGATGAGGAAGTTTTTCTTTATTCAATGCCAAAAAACCTCCTTCCGTTTTGTTCGGTGATATCCGCGAGTTCTTGTTCATTAAGACCTCTAATATCCGCAATCGCTTTAATGATGTATTTTAAGTTCAACGAATCATTTCTTTGTCCGCGTTTAGGTTCCGGCGATAAATAGGGTGAATCAGTTTCTACTAAAAGACGATTTAACGGAACTTTTGCCGCTACTTCTTTAGGAGTTTTAGCATTTTTAAAAGTAACCGGTCCATCTAAACCGATATATAATCCTAACGATAAAAATTTTTCCATCATTTCTAAAGAACCGGAATAACAATGTAACACCCCTCCATAAAGAGGTGGGTATTGTTTAAGGATTTGATAAGTATCTTCGTGAGCGTCACGATCATGAATAATAATCGGCAATTTTACTGAATTGGCTTTTTGAATTTGTAAAATAAACGCTTCACGTTGTCTTTTTCTTTCCCTTTCATCCTTAATCCAATAATAATCTAATCCGATTTCTCCAATCGCTTTAATTTTTGCGTTGGAACATAGATCAATAATCTTTTCGATTTCTCTTTGATAATCTTCTTTTACTTCAAGAGGGTGAAGACCTACCGCACAATAGACATTTTTAAAAGATTCACTTAATTCAAGAGCTTTCAAAGAATTTGAATAGTTATCTCCCGGCATCAACAATAGATTAATTTTCTCTAGACATTTTCCAATGATTTCTTGAGAATTTTCAAACATAGCATCGTAAAGATGAGTATGAGTATCAAACATTTTATTTTCCCACGCAGAATCGTGCAAAGATTTCTTTTTCTAAATCGACACGAATTTCTCTTCCTAATAATTCATTAAGATAATCGTACGCACTTTTTATATGAATCGACACTAAATCTAACGGTGTCTGTGATCTTGATTCTTCAATCGCTTGATGTAATTCTTCGGCTGCTTTTTCAAGCAAAGCGATTTGTCTTGCAGAACAGAGTGAAGGTTTGGTTGATGTAATGTTATTTAGATGTAGCTCTTTCACAATCGCATTTTTTAATGCTCCAATATCGTTATTTAATGCCGACACCTTTAATTTATCATCGTGCAAATTACATAGTAAATCGCTTTTATTGTAGACTAATATTACATTTTTATTAAGTAACAATTTATTTAGATAATTATTAGGTTGTTCTTCGGTTTGATCCTTCACATAAATGACCAAATCGGCTTCTTCGATATTTTTTATCGATCTTTGTATGCCCAGTCGCTCAATCGGATCTGTTGTTTCTCTAATACCGGCTGTATCGAAAAGATGAATTAACACACCTTCTAAAACGATTTCACCTTCGACTACATCACGTGTGGTTCCAGGTATTGAAGTAACAATGGCTTTATCCTCAGCGATAAGGGCATTGAGTAAAGAAGATTTACCGACATTAGGTTCTCCCACTAACGCTACTTTGACTCCCTCTAAAACGATGATGTTTTTCTTTCCGTCTTTAATTAAATCATCAATCACATTTTGACAATTGATGATTTTACTTTGAATTTGTAAGTATGTTAATTCTTCGATATCTTTATATTCCGGATAATCGATGTTAACTTCAATATTAGCGAGTAAAGAGGCCAAATCTTCGACTAAAGGGAACAATAATTTAGATGTTTCACCTTTTAAAGCATTCAAAGAGAGATTTTTAGCGCCATAACTTTTAGCGTTGATCAAATCATTTATAGCTTCAGCTTGAACTAAATCTATTTTCTGATTGTAAAAAGCCCGACTTGTAAATTCGCCTCGTTCCGCATAGCGAGCGCCAAGTTTAATAATCATTTCAATTATTTGATTGGCTATCAATACTGATCCATGGCAAGAAATTTCCGCCATATCTTCACCGGTAAAAGAATGAGGTCCTTGAAAAAAAGTGGCCATAACTTCATCGATCATCTGTTCGTCATCTGGATTAATAATTTTACCATATCGAACATAATTTGGTTCTATTTTGCGACCGCTTTTAAATATGATCTCTAATATTTCTTCGGTTTTAGGACCACTCATTCTGATTATTGCCAATGCACTTTTTAAAGGCGGCGTTGCTAAAGCGACAATTGTGTCAAACATTTAATTTTGTTCCTTCTTTGCTTTGTAAATACGCGTATAATAATCTTTCCAAAGTTTTAAGACATTTTCTTTAGAATAGTAATCTGAGATATACTGAGATTTTAAAATTTCTTCTTTCAAATATTCTGGGTCTTCTTTTAATTTGCGAATAATCTTAGAAAAGCCCTCGTTGTCAGCGGCTTTAGTATATTGGTCGAAAAGAATTTTTTGATAGAGATCCAAATCACGAAGCACGATAGGTTTTCTTACATTGACCGCCTCTAATATCGACATCGGGAAAAGTTCATTATATGAAGGCATAAATAAGCAATCGACCATATTGTAGATCTCGTTCATTTCTTCTCTTTTGATAATTCCGATAAATTTTACATTCTGCGGAGGATTATCGATTATTTGTTTTAATTCTTTATAACCATCGGTTATTTTTCCAAAGGAAAAGCCACCAGCCCAAACAAAAGTGATATCGGGATTTTTCTTAGCAACTTCCACGAAATCTAGAACTCCTTTACGATATTGAACTTGTCCAACACCAAGTACCACAAACGCCTCATGCGGAATTTCGTATTTTTCTCTGATTGCTTTTACCTTATCTTTATCCATTTGATAAAAATCTTCGTGAGAGACAAAATTAGGTATATACGTGATTCTTTCTTTAGCAATCCCTAATTCCACTAAAGGATCGATAAAAATCGGATTGACAACAACAATTTCGTCAGCTTTTTTATAGAAACTTTTAACATATTTTTTAAAAATATTAAAGAATAAACGCGGCAATTTAATTGATCCGTCTAAAGTATCGGGTAAAAAGTGCACATAAGCGACATGAACTGCTTTTTTATCAGTGAGCATTTTTAAATAGTAAGTCGGATTTACGGTATGAATATGAATAATATCAAATTTACCATGCTTATTGATTGAAACATCAAAAAGATCCTTGGCTCCTTCTTTGATTAAATTTACTTGTTCTTTATATGCCGAAGCAACCCCTTGACCATCTACCGTATCAGCTTTTGACAGCATATTGATTTTAATTTTATCCATAACGACACCTCAATTTTAAATTATACAATATTAATTTAAGCAATAAAATATCCCACTTACATTAAAACCCCCTTCAGTTGAAAGGGGGTCGCTTGTTATCCTATATATTTTATGTGAATTTGTCGATTTTTTCCAAAACCTTCCGATTCTGTTTTGATGTGCGGCATTCCGGTTAAGGCATTATGAATCGCTCTTCTTTCATCGGCCGGCATCGGATCTAAAACAGCATCGACCTTCGTTCTTGTCACCTCATGTGCCAATTTTCTAGCGATGGCGATTAATCGAGCGTATTTTTCTTCCTTATAATCACTTACATCAAGTAAAATTCTGAATCTTTTTTTATAGCGATTAGAGACGGCCAATCGAGTCAATTCATTTAAAGATTGAAGAGAACGACCATTTTTTCCGATGATTATCGAATTACGAGGGCTTTCAATTTTCAAATTAATAATGCCATCAACGAAAGTCGGAGTCACTTCACATTCAAATCCTAATGCTTCGATGCCTTCTTTAACGTAATTTTGTGCAAATTCGATGACATCGCTTATTTCGTATACTTCAATCGTCGCTTTTTTTGAAAATAGTCCTTTTGATTCTTCTTTTACTTCATACATCAAATCTTCCTTAGATATATTAAGTTCATTGGCGGCTTGTTCGAGAAGATCTTCGACGCTTTTTCCGTTGTAAATTTTCATCTTTATAATTCTCCTTTATTTATTTTTTGGTTTTATATTTTAGACCTTTTGATTTGTTGTTATTAATTTTTTGAATAACTAAAGTTTGAACAATAGAAATTAAAGCTCCAATAAACCAATAAATCGCCATACCGACAGGAAGGCTAAAGCCCATAATAATAATCATAACCATCATGATATTATTGACCCATTTCATCGTATTTTCATTCTTTTCAACCGCCGGATTTTTACCGCGTTTTTCAACGGCATCTAAGCGTTTCTTTTGTAGCATCATCGGTAATTTCATCGAAATAATTTGAGCGATGCTCATCAAGATGAAAATCACAATAGCGACCCAATCGAGGTTGAAAATTTCGCTGCTTGTCGTTGAAGCAAGACTTAATCCTAAAATTTCACCATCGGCGAGTATCGCTGTTCCCGACATTGCTCCCCACACAGCGATAAATACCGGGAATTGAACGATTAATACGATAATCATGCCAAAAGGATTAATGCCGTATTTTTTATATAAAGCCATCTGCTCTTGAGCTAATTGAGCTTTTTCATATTGGTTAGTATTGGCATTTGGATATTTTTCTTGAATCCGCCTTAATTCCGGTTGAATAAGACTCGTCTTTTGTTGTGCCATCGTTTGCTTGAAACTTACAAGAACAATCAAGGCTCTTACAATAATCGTCACTACTAAAATAGCTAAAACTTGTCCCCAACCATTACCACCAAAGGCAACACTTAAATTGTGCAACAACCAAGCGACAGGATATACTAACAGTCCTTCAATAAGTCCATGACTAAAAGCATCTCCCCAAGATTTAGCTTCCAAATGGACGCCTTGTCCGTTATTAAAAGTGAAATCTACAGGTGTAATACAAACTCTTTGAACGTTGATAGCGTTGGTTATTTGTTGTTTAAAAAAATTCAAATAATCAGCGCTTGCAACTTTTTCATATCCAAGATCTTTTTTGGCATCTTCAACCCACATATCGAAGTTATACCAAAGTTCTTCATAATAATTGTTATCAGGGTTATATCCCGCAAAAGCGATAAAATTACGCGATGGTTTATTTATCAAATCAGCATTATTTAAATTTGCATTGTATTGATCGTTGACTTTGGTTACCATGTAATCTTCAAATTCGGTGCTTGGAAGATAAATGCCGTTATCTAAAGCTTGTTTATTGATTTGTTCAATGTTATTCTCATAATACTCCGCCATCATCTCTGCTTGATCGCTCACCGTGCAAAAACTTTGAGTACAGCTCGCCAAGACAATCAAGACAAGAAAAATTCCGGCGAATTTTAAGAATTTTTTCATCTTAGGTCCTCCTTGATTTTCAAAAGTAGTTTTTCTAAATTCAACTCATTTGTTTTAAAATCGTTTTCGTGATATTTTTTTCTTACAATAATCACATAATCGCAAGCCGCAAACGGATATTTCTTTAGAAGTTTTTGAATCATCACTCTGACTTGTCGTCGCACTAAATTTCTTTGTACTGCATTGCCTAATTTCTTAGAAGAGCTGATTCCAAATCGCGGATAATTCATTTCGTTTTTCTTCCAATACACAACATAATCACTATTAGCTGAAGATCGTCGATTATTGATTACTGCTTGAAAGTCTTCTTGCGATTTAACACGATACTTTTTTTCCATATTCGGATCTCGATTTTAAAAAAACCACCGGTAGTTAGCCCGGTGGTTTAAGTTTGCTTAGGCAGAAAGGACTTTTCTTCCTTTTAACCGACGTCTAGCTAACACTTTACGACCGTTCGGTGTTGCCATTCTGGCACGGAAACCACTGACATTTTGGTGTTTCCGTTTGCTAGGTTGATATGTTCTTTTCAAGTTGTTACACCTCCGCTAAATTCAATTGACGCTCTTGATTATATATATAAAAATAGAAGTAGTCAACTATAAGCACAAAAAAAAGAAAATTTAAATTATTGACTTTTTTTGTCTTTTTTTCGAATAAATAACCGCTTTTGAACCGCTTTCCACAAATCTACATCATGTGGAAAATACGATATTAACTGTGGTATGTTTTCTATTTTTGCGATGATTTAGGAACTTATCTATGTCGAAAAAAGAAAAACTGTGGTATTATTACTCCACATTTTCCACAAACAATAACCCACACAAAGTTTTCAACAATGTTTTCCACAGCGATTTTCTGTTGATAATTGTGGAAAACTTACTGTTTTCGCATTTTCGGTGCTTTGAACTGTGGAAAATTTAATTTTGCACCAATTTTTACTATTTATGGATATCCTTTTCATGTTATGATTTTTTTGTATTTCGGAGGTATTTTTATGGTCGTTACATTATCCCAACAGAATCAACTTTGGGACACGGTATTGTCGATCGTAAAAGATCGTATATCTGATCGTCATGTCTTCGATTCGTTTTTGGCAGATTCAAGGGTGCATAAGATCGACGGCAACAAAATAATCGTAATCGTCAATTCCGCTTTAGCGGCAAGCCTTTTAAAAACGAACGCTCGATACAACGAGATCATTAAAGATGCTATTAAAATAGCTACTGAATCAGATTATGAACTTGAATTGATCACTAATGATGATATTAAAAATTTGGCGGAAAAACCTCAACCGCAAAAACATCAATTTTTTGCAAACAGCGTTTTAAATCCCAAATATACATTCGACAATTTTGTCGTCGGCGATTGTAATCGTGAAGCGGTTCAAGCGGCTCTTTTAGTTACCGCTGCTCCAGGAGGATCTTTTAACCCTAATCCGCTTTTTATTTATTCTAAATCCGGTTTAGGAAAAACGCATCTTCTTCACGCAATCGGAAATTACACTAAAGAAAAAAATCCTTATTCTAAAGTTCTTTATATAAATACCGATACTTTCATTGATGAATTTATTCGTTACGTAAGAGGCGATCAAGAAAGTGAATCTTTAAAGGATTTCTTTCAAACTATCGATGTTCTTCTTGTAGATGATATTCAATTTTTAAGTGATAAAAGCAAAACTTCAGAAATGTTTTTTCA
Organism: uncultured Bacilli bacterium; assembly: GCA_947591215.1. Lineage (GTDB taxonomy): Bacteria > Bacillota_I > Bacilli_A > RFN20 > CAG-449 > CANQAG01. The sequence goes on from CANQCZ010000003.1 coordinate 56,006, forward strand.
CATTTTCAACACTTTAATCAATGCTGGCAAACAAATTGTCTTGACTTCAGATCGACATCCGAACGATTTAAAAGGCTTAGAAGAACGTTTAGTCAGTCGTTTCAATATGGGGTTAAGCGTTAATATCGTTAATCCTGATACTTCAACATTGATTGAAATTTTAAAAACTAAGATCAGTTCTAACGGCTTATCGGTCGCGGATTTTGACGCTGACGGACTTGCGTTTTTGGCAGAAAATTTCAATAAAAATATTCGTGAGCTTGAAGGAGCGTTAAACCGCTTGATTTTCTACGCTATTAATATAAAAAACAATGATCGAATTACTCTCGATATTGTCAAAGCTTCCGCACAACCTATTATCGGATCTAAAAAATCAAATAAAGTAGTAACTGAGGATCGAATTATTGAAACTGTAGCAGATTATTATAATTTAACCGAACAACAAATAAAATCAAAATTCAGAACTTCGCAAATTGCGCTTGCCAGACACATTTCGATGTATCTTTGTCGCCAATTATGCGGTACTCAATTCGTTAAGTTAGGAAACATTTTCGGAGGACGTGATCATTCAACCGTGATGTCCGCTGTTGAAAAAGTGAGGATAAATCTTAAAACAGACACACAATTAGCCACAGCTATTAACGAGATTCAAAAACAACTAAAATCTTAAAAATTATGGTACTTTTATATCATTTATGATATAATTTTCGTTAGTTGAAACAAGATATACAAATGTTATCCACAATTTCAACAGCCATTATTATTGTTATTATTAATTTTTTCTAAGAAAGGAATAAATAAAAATGAAATTAACCGTCGATCGAGTCGAATTCTTAAAAACATTAACTACCGTTTACATCGCTATTGGAGCTAAATCTCCATCTCCGGCTTTGATGAATTTTAAATTGGAAATGGAAAATGAACGTTTAGTAGTTACCGGCAGTAATAATGAAATGACGATTCAAAGTGTACTTCCAACTTCTCGCGAAAATAAAATTATAATTTCCGATTATGAATTAGGAGCAACTTTAATTTCTGCGAAATATTTAATAGAAATTATTAGAAAATTAGATTCATCTTTAGTGACGATAGAAATCATCGATCAAACTATTGTCAAAATCAGAGATGACAAGTCTGAATTTAAACTTAATTCGATGCGCGCTGAAGAATATCCTGATTTGGATTTAGATATCAGCGGCGAAGCTGTAGAATTTTCCGCTGAAGATTTTAAACGTATCGTTGCACAAACGGCTTTTGCAGCTTCCACCAAAGAAAGCAGCCCGATTATCACAGCAATTAATGTAAAAGCCGACAATGATGTCATCGATTTTTCGGCCACTGATCGTTTCCGCTTATCAAAAAAGAAATTCAAAGTTTCCGATAATCATCAATTTGAAGCCAACATTCCAACCAAGACCATCGTCGAAGTTTCAAAACTTCTTGACGGAGGCGTTGTCAGAATGATTATTTCAGAGAAAAAAGTTGTGTTTATATATGCTGAAACCACAATATTTTCTCGATTAATCGGAGGCGAATTCCCAAATACAACTCGAATGATTCCGTTAAGTTTTATGTGTACTTTAAAAATAAATTCCGAAAAATTTATCGAAGCAATGCAACGTGTTTCATTATTGGTCACTGAAACCGAAAGCATCGTTAAATTAACTTTAACGGAGGAAGAAGCGGTTGTTTCATCTAGAAGTGAGCAAATCGGATCCGCTGAAGAAAGAATCGAATTATTTGAATATTCCGGAGGTCCGTTTACCATTTCGTTTAATGTCAATTATGTAATCGACGCGATTAAAGCCGCGATGAGCGAAGATGTTATTCTTTCGTTCGTCGGAGAAACTTCACTTTTTAAAGTAACTTCTCCCAATGACGAAAGTCTGGTTCAAATCGTTACCCCGGTAAGAACCTACAATTAAAAATCCGGTTTGTGTTTAATTAAAAAATCGAGTGTTGTGGCTCGATTTTTTTATGCTTTTTTTGATTGCTTTTTAGCCTTAGAATAAGATTGTTATTTATATTCATAAATAAATGTGTTAAAATAATTTAGTAAAAGTCTTTTTACAAACATAGGTGATCGGCGATGAAATATGTAAAAATTAAAAGCGACTTCATTACGCTTGGGCAATTCTTGAAATTGGCTGATCTTATAGGAAGTGGTGGAGAAGCTAAAATGTTTCTTAATTCACGAATCGTTGAAGTAAACGGAATGAAAGAACAACGGCGTGGAAGAAAATTATTTCCGCACGACATCGTTAAAGTGGAGAGCGAAGAATTTTCGCTAGTCAAAGATGAGAGTTGAAAAACTGAGATTAACCGACTATCGAAATTATGAGCAACTTGAAGTGAATTTTGAAAAAGGACTTAACGCATTAGTAGGAGAAAACGGAAGCGGAAAAACCAACGTAGTCGAAGCGATAGCGTACTTATCTCTGATGAAATCGTTTAAAGGCGCTTTGAATGAAGATTTGATCAAACACGATAAGGAATTCGCGGTAATTGAAGCCAAAGTAACTGCAAAGAATTGCGAAAAAGAAATTCGCTTTGTTCTTACTCCGGAAACTCGTTCGATTACCCTTGATCAAAATTTGATTAAAAAAATGTCGGATTTCAGCGGCGAAGTAATAGTGGTGTCATTCATACCTGAAGACGTATCTTTGTTTCGCGATTTACCGAAAAAACGACGACAACTGATGGATCATGTTCTCGCTTCGTTGGATCGAAAATACTTAGATGCTCTTGCAACTTACAAAAATCTTTTAAAGACCCGAAACGCTCTATTAAAAGAAAATGACATCGATGAAACGGAACTTGATGTTGTTACCGGTCAAATTCTTGAACCACAATACGAAATCGAAAAAAAGCGCAGTCTTTTTATCAAAGAGATTAATGATTATCTTAAGCAGACTTTTGCGAAATTAGATTCCGATGAACATGTGGTTGAACTAGCCTTTGAAGGATTGAGGATCGATCAAAGTTCAAAAGAACAGTTCTTCGAAACTTTAAAAAAACGTTATGAACGCGAAAAAGAGCCCGATAGCAATCGAAAAGCGACATCGACGGGAATTCATAAGGACGATTACTTAATGCTTCTTAACGGGCACAGAATCGACTCTTACGGATCGCAAGGACAGAATCGTTTGGCGGTGTTGGCGCTTAAATTGTCGATTGCAAAATTTATCGAAGACAAAAGCGGTGAAGCCCCGATATTGATATTCGATGATGTGATGTCGGAACTCGATAAAAATCATCGTGCTAAGCTTAATGAATTGTTGCTAGATGTAGAGCAAGTGTTCGTTACTAGTGTAAAGAAAGAAACGAGTGGTGCGATATATGAAATCGCCCATAGTCAAATAATGAGGAGGAATTGACGATGGAAAATGACGAATTGGAAAAAGAAACGCATAGCTTTATACCTGAAGAAGAAAAAGCTGATGCGAACTATACCGAGGAGAACATTCAAGTTTTAGAGGGCTTGGAGGCGGTTAGAAAAAGACCGGGTATGTATATCGGTACCACTTCAGAAGCCGGATTACATCATTGTGTTTGGGAAATTGTCGATAATGCAATCGATGAAGCTTTGGCGGGATATTGCGATACGATTCATGTTACGATCAATGAAGGAAATACGGTTACCGTCAAGGATAACGGCCGTGGAATTCCAGTTGGAATTCACGAAAAAACCGGACGTTCGGCGGTTGAAACAGTCTATACGATCCTTCATGCCGGTGGAAAATTCGGCGAGGGCGGCGGCTATAAAGTATCGGGCGGACTTCATGGTGTCGGTGCTTCAGTTGTTAACGCCTTATCGGAATGGTTAGAAGTTAAGGTTCACAAAGATGGAGGCATTTACTTTATTCGCTTTGAAAACGGCGGACATACAGTAGAACCTTTGAAACGGATCGGGGATTGCGATGATTCAGGAACAATCGTTACCTTCAAACCGGATGCGACGATTTTTAAAGACACGGTGGTTTTTAATTATCAGACGATACGTGATCGAATTCGCCAAATGGCCTTCCTTAACAAAGGGGTAAAAATCATCCTTTGCGACGATCGTGGAGCAGAACAAGTTAAAGAAGAATTTTGCTATGCCGGAGGAGTAAAAGAATATGTCGAATATTTAAATCGCAACAAAATTCCGATGTCTGAAGATGTGATTTATTGTGAAGGCAAAGAAGAAGGTATTACGGTTGAAATTGCGATGCAATATAACGATTCTTATGTACCTTCGATTTATTCTTTCTGCAATAACATCAATACGCATGATGGAGGGATGCACGAAGACGGCTTTAAAATGGCTTTAACGCGAGTTATTAATAACTATGCGAGAAACAATAAATATTTAAAAGACAACGAGGAATCGGTGACTAGTGACGATTGCCGCGAAGGACTCACTGCGGTAATTTCAATTAAGCATCCGGATCCTCAATACGAAGGACAAACAAAAGGAAAATTGGGAAATTCCGAAGTACGGAGAATCACTTCTTCGATTTTTGGAGCGCAATTAGAAAGATTTCTTGCGGAAAATCCTAAAATTGCCAAATTGATCATGGATAAAGTGATTTTGGCGGCGAATGCTAGACAAGCCGCTAAAGCCGCTCGTGAAAATACGCGAAGAAAGAGCGTTTTAGAAATTACGTCTCTCCCTGGTAAATTGGCGGATTGTGCCTCTAAAGATGCTTCAAAATGTGAATTATTTATCGTTGAGGGAGATTCAGCTGGTGGCTCTGCCAAAAACGGAAGAGATCGCGAAACTCAAGCGATTATGCCCTTGCGTGGTAAAATTTTAAACGTAGAAAAAGCGTTGCCGAAAAGGGTGTTTGGAAACGCGGAAATCGGAAATATGATTATTGCTATCGGCGGTGGCTTCGGATCGGATTTCGACATTTCAAAAATTAGGTATCATAAAATCGTAATTATGACCGATGCCGATGTCGACGGTTCTCACATTCGTATTTTACTTTTGACGTTCTTCTATCGTTATATGCGGCCTTTGATCGAGCAAGGATATGTTTATATTGCTCAACCCCCACTTTATAAAGCCTCGCGTGGCAATAAAGATTACTATTGCTATAACGATGAACAATTGGAAGTTTTAAAACAAAAGTTAGGACCGGCGGCCAAGACGTTGAAATTACAACGTTATAAAGGTCTCGGTGAGATGGATGCGATTCAACTTTGGGAAACGACGATGGATCCTGAAAAGCGCAAGATGATTCGCGTCAGTCTTTCAGATGCGATGGAAGCCGATCAAATCTTCGATGAATTGATGGGCGATCGAGTGGAACCACGTAAAGACTTTATCAAAAACAACGCAAAGTTCGTTAAGAACCTTGATATCTAGGGAGGTAACCGGAAATGGCAGATGAAAAAAATTTAAAAGAATTCATCGACGAGACAATGGAAGAAGAAAAAGAAGAAAACGAAGAAGTTGTTGAAGATGAAAACGAAGAGATCGTCGATGATGAAGAAATAGAAGGAATCGAAGAAGGAATCGTTCCCGGAATGAGTGAACGCGATCTTGCAGAAGAAGTAAAAAACTCATTCCTTGATTACGCGATGTCGGTTATCGTATCTAGAGCTCTTCCCGATGTTCGTGATGGTTTAAAACCGGTTCATAGAAGAATTATCTTCGGAATGAATGCTTTAGGGATGCAACCGGATAAGCCGTATCGAAAATCAGCGAGAATCGTCGGAGATGTTATGGGTAAATATCACCCTCATGGCGACTCGGCAATTTATGGCTCTCTTGTAAGATTGGCACAGCCTTTCTCAATTAGATACACATTAGTTGATGGCCATGGTAACTTTGGATCAATCGATGGTGATGGCGCAGCGGCAATGCGTTACACTGAAGCGAGAATGTCTAAAATCGCGATGGAATTAGTCCGTGATATCAACAAAGATACTGTCGATTTTATGGATAATTATGATGGCGAAGAACAAGAACCGGTCGTACTTCCCTCCCGCTTTCCAAATTTATTGGTAAACGGATCTTCGGGTATTGCAGTCGGTATGGCGACCAATATTCCCCCGCATAATTTAGTTGAAGTTATAAACGCGGTTCAAGCGGTTGCTAAAAATCCGGATTTGACACCATTAGAAATTATGAGTTCGTATCTTTATGGACCGGATTTTCCGACAGGCGGAATTATTTTAGGTCGTTCCGGTATTAGAAAAGCTTACGAAACCGGACAAGGTTCAATCGTTTTGCGTTCACGAACCGAAATTCAAGAAATGGCTAATGGTAAAAAGCGCATTATCATTAGTGAAATACCATACCAAGTCAATAAATCGTTGTTAGTCGATTCGATTGCCAAATTAGTGCATAACAAAATTATTGAAGGAATCACGGATATTCGCGATGAATCGAATAAACAAGGCATCAGAATCGTAATCGAACTTCGTAAAGATGTGATTGCGGAAGTGATTTTAAATCAACTATTCAAAAACACTCAATTGCAAGTCAGTTTCGGCATTATCATGCTGGCTTTGGTTAACGGAGAACCACTTATTCTTCCAATTGACGAGATGTTGAAAAAATACCTAGAACATCAATGTGAAGTAATTGAAAGAAGAACGCGTTACGATTTAAATAAAGCGTTGGATCGACTTCATATTTTAGAAGGATTGCTCACCGCTATCGATTCTATCGATGCTGTAATTGAGATCATCAGAGGTTCTAAAACGGCGGATTTAGCTAAATCGCGCTTAATTGAAACATTCTCTTTAAGCGAAGTTCAAGCGAAGGCGATTTTAGAAATGCGTTTAGGCCGTTTAGTGGGCTTAGAAAAAGATAAAATTGTCGATGAAATAAGTTTATTGAAAAATGAAGTTGAAAAATTCCGTTACATTTTATCGAGTCACGAACATGTCGTCAATATTGTTGTTGAGGAACTTGAAGAAATTAAACAAAAATACGGTGATGAAAGAAAAACCGAAATCAACAACAATTTGATCGATATTGAAGATGAAGATTTGATTCCGGAAGAAGACGTGGTCATTACTTTAACTACTAACGGATATATCAAACGTTTGGTGAGCGATACCTTTAAAGTTCAAAATCGCGGAGGACGCGGCATAAAAGGTATGCAGACTAATGAAGATGATGTTGTCGATAAAATCGTTTACGCCAAAACACATACCGATCTTTTATTCTTTACCAATAGCGGAAAAGTTTATCGTCTACGCGGACATCAGGTTCCGGAATATTCAAGAACCTCAAAAGGCTTGCCGGTTGTCAATCTGTTGTCATTAGAAAAAGATGAGAAAGTAATGTCGATTGTTTCGGTCGATAATTATGAAGATGGACAATATCTTTTCTTTGCGACCAAGCAAGGTGTGGTAAAGAGAGTATCGTTATTGGAATTTGCCTCGATTCGTCAAAATGGTAAAAAAGCAATCGTGATGCGCGAAAATGACGAACTGCTTTCAGTTAAATTAACTGACGGGCAATGCTTAGTGTCAATTTCCGCTTCAAATGGAAAGATGGTTACTTTTAAAGAGACAGATGTCAGAGTTATGGGAAGAAGTGCTGCCGGTGTGCGCGGCATGGATGTTCAAGATAGCGAAGCTGTCGGCTTAACGATTTCTAATGAAGGAAAATACATATTATCGATAACCGAACATGGGTATGGAAAAATGTCTCCGCTTGAAGAATATCGTTTAACTTCAAGAGGGACTAAAGGCGTTATCACGATTAATATGACCGAAAAAACCGGAAAGTTAATTACTACTAAAGCGGTTAATGGCGATGAAGATGTCGTAGTCATCACTAAAGAAGGAATCGTTATTAGAACGCAACTTAAACAAGTTTCCATCGTTGGACGTAACACTCAAGGTGTTAAGATTATTAGAGTCGACGAAAAAGATTCGGTGTCATCTCTTGCGATTCTTAAAGCTGAAGATAATGAGATTGCTGAAACAGAAAGTGAAGAATTAGAAGTTCAAAATAACGAGAATGATTAATATGAAAATTCTTTTGTATTTAAAACCGCGAAAAGATCACGATCAGACAGAAGAAGTTACCATTCGTAATTTAAGGATTATGATCGAAAATATCGGTTATTCCTACACATTTAATATCGACGATAATTTTGATATTGCGCATTTTGTCTCGTATCGGGATCTCGATGCGATAAACAAAGTTAAAGAAATGGGAAAACCGATTGTCTTCAGTGGTTTAAATAATACAAAAGATTTAAAACTTCAGATTGAAAAAGAAAACAATCGTCTTCCTTATAGTGTCAAGTCGGCGATTTTAAAAGCAGATGTGGTAATTGCACCCTCAGAAGAAATCAAAAAAATATTAGAAGAAAATGATATTTCCAATCCTATAATCGTGATGAGTCCGGGAATTTCAATGAGTCGATTTGGAACGATGGACGAAATCGAAAGAACTTCGTTTTTAAAATATGCAGGGATCGATGAAAAAGAAAGATATTGTATCGGAATGCTTTCTGATAAAAATCTTACCGATTTACAAGATTATAGTTATATTGCCGGAAAATGTCCACGATTAAAATTTTTCCTTTTTGGTGATAAACCGAAAAGACGCTTATTTAATCACCGATTAAATCAAATCGTAGATACGATTCCCAAGAACTTATATATCAAAGGAAATGTTGACGAAGACCTTTTTAAATCGGCTTTGATGTATGCGCAAGCTTTCTTGATGATTTCAGATCATTATATCTCGGTAGAGACTATATTAGAGGCGATGGTTACTAAATGTCAAATTATTTCTCTTAACAACAAAATTTATTCAGAGATATTAATTGATAAAAAAACATCGATTAATGTAAACAATCTTGATGAGATGGTTTCAAAGGTTGCAAACATCGTTGATCAAAACGCAGTAGATTTATCAAAAGAAACCGATGATTTTTTACAAACACATTTAATCGATAATATCGCACCAAAACTTAAAACTATTTATGACCAATTGATTGATATATCTAATTCTAAGGAATAAGACAAAGATAAACCTAAATAATCGATTGAATTTATGAACTTTAAAGTTTAAAATAAGATTATTCGATGAACGGAACAAGTATTTGGTTAGCTTCTTAAGAGAGGTAGCGGTTGGTGCAAGCTATTGAAGAAACCGGAGAATTCCATCCGGGAGAAAGAAAGAAATTTCCGTCCACAGCGTTAATGTGAAAAATCAAGTGACATTCAAAAATGAATGTAATATGGGTGGCAACACGGTTTAATCGTCCCTTTATAAGGGACTTTTATATTATAAGGAGGATTTATGCTAGATCTAAAATTTGTACGTGAAAATCCTGAACTTGTCAAAGAAAATATCAGAAAAAAGTTTCAGGATCAAAAGTTACCGTTAGTTGACGAAGTAATTGAGTTAGATAAGAAGGTCCGGGCTTTAAAAAATGAAGGTGGCGAATTAAGAGCGGAACGAAATTCGTCATCAAGTAAAATCGGACTTTTAATGAGAAATAAAGAATTTGAAGAAGTCGAAAAAATCAAACAAAGAGTCGTAGAAATTAACGATCGCCTTTTGGTACTTGAAAAAGAAGAAGAGGAATTGGAAAGCGAATTAAAGAAACGGATGATGGTGATTCCCAATATCATCGATCCGACTGTTCCTATCGGTAAAGACGATAGTGAAAATGTCGAAATAAAAAGATATTTAGAACCGAAAGTCCCGGATTTCGAGATTCCGTATCATCTTGATATTCTTGAAAAAGTCAAAGGTATCGATCTTGATAGTGCGCGTAAAGTCGCAGGAAATGGTTTCTATTATTTGACCGGTAATATTGCGCGACTTCACTCCGCGGTCATTACCTATGCGCGAGATTTTATGATCAATAAAGGATTCTTATATTGTATTCCTCCCTTTATGATTAGAAGCAATGTTGTAACCGGTGTGATGAGTTTTGCCGAGATGGAACAAATGATGTATAAGATCGAAGGCGAAGATTTATATTTGATTGGAACAAGCGAACATTCGATGATCGGAAAATTTATCGACACGATTCTCGATAAAGAAAAGCTTCCTTACACCTTGACATCTTATTCGCCGTGCTTTAGAAAAGAAAAAGGCGCTCACGGCATTGAAGAACGCGGTATTTATCGTATTCACCAATTCGAAAAACAAGAAATGATCGTGGTTTGTGAGCCTGAGCAATCAAAAGAATGGTTTGAAAAACTTTATAACTATACAGTAGAATTGTTTGTTAGCATGAATATTCCGGTAAGAACTCTTGAGTGTTGCAGTGGTGATCTTGCCGATTTGAAAGTGAAATCGATCGATGTCGAAGCGTGGTCGCCGCGACAAAAGAAATATTTCGAAGTCGGTAGTTGTTCCAACTTAGGTGACGCTCAAGCACGACGTTTGGGTATTAGGATTAAAGGAGAAAAAGGAAATTACTTTGCCCATACTTTAAATAACACGGTTGTGGCACCGCCAAGAATGCTTATCGCTTTAGTTGAAAATCATTTAAATCCGGATGGATCGATTAATGTTCCTGAAGTTTTACAACCATATATGGGTGGTCTTAAAGTTATTAAATAAGAAAACTTAACTTTCTAATTCAAAAACTTTAAAACAGCGTTTATTTTAAGTATAATAATTATGCCATCGCGACTTACGGAGACGAACCAGGTCAGGACCGGAAGGTAGCAGCCTTAAGTTGTTCGTAAGTGTGCGGTGGTTTTTTAAAAATTATGGATCAAGATAAAAAATTCATGCGCGAAGCCTTAAAGGAAGCTAAAAAAGCGCTTTTGCTTGATGAAGTTCCAATCGGTTGCGTAATTGTAAAAGACAATAAGATTATCGCTAGAGGGCATAATCTAAAAGAAACTAAAAAGCAAGCGACAAAGCACGCTGAAATAGTGGCGATTGAAAAAGCCAGTAAAAAGCTCATGTCGTGGCGCTTATTAAATTGTACTTTATACGTAACGTTAGAACCTTGTCCGATGTGTGCGGGAGCGATCTTTTTATCACGCATGATGAGGGTGGTCTATGCGGCTTCAGATCAAAAAGGCGGAGTGTTAAACGAAACTTTTTCACTTTACGAACAACCTTTTGTCAATCATCGTCCGTTAGTTGATGGGGGAATACTAAAAAGCGAAGCGGAAGAAATATTGAAAACATATTTTAAAAATAAAAGAAATCGATAAATTTGGACATACTAAGTCATGGTGATAAAACATGACTTTTTTTAAGATTATTTATCGGGTAGTTTATACTTTAGGATTATATTTGATGATTACTGTAACTGCCTTTGTGATGGTCGCAGTATTAGAACCCCATCAAGAAAGAAGTCCACGACAATATGACAATTTACCGGTTTATAAAACGGATGAAGTGGCAACCTTTAAAGGATATAAAAGCGAAGACGAGATGGTACTAATCGTAAAATTTAAAGGAGATCCCAAAGATAGTTTTTTGATTGAGTATGCCTTATATTATAACCAAGAATACGGCTTACCGGTTGAACTAGAAACCGAAAGAGGGGATGAACCTCTCTTTGTAAAAGTCACTCGCGACGGGAAAGCATTTATCAAATAAGATTTGTTAGGCTTCTAATAAAGCTTTAAGTATTTTTACGACTTTTTTCATTTCGTCGACGGATACGTATTCATAACGTCCGTGGCAATTATAATCTCCGGTTCCAAGATTTGGACAAGGCAATCCCATAAAAGTGATGTGAGCTCCATCGGTGCCACCTCTTATAGGATTAAAGACAATATCTTCTTTGGCTTTCTCAAAAGCGATTTTTAATTTGTCGATCGCCAAAGGATGATCTTTAAAATAATCGTACATATTGCGATAACTTTCCTTATAGGTGACGATGACGTTTACGTGCGGATATTTTTCTTGGATGATAGAAGCGTTTGTTAAAAACATTTGAACTTGTCTTTTCGCTTGATTGAGATCATGATTTCTGACGATATATGACATCTTGCATTCTTCGACACTTCCCTTGATATCGCAAAGATGATTAAATCCTTCATAGCCTTCTGTTCTTTCCGGAACCATATCTTTTGGAAGCAAATCGTGATATTCCATGGCGATAGTAATCGCGTTAAGCAGAAGATTTTTGGCACTTCCGGGGTGGACGCTACGCCCTAACACTTTGACCGAGACGCTATAGGCATTGAAATTTTCGTAATTAACTTCATTATAACGACCGCCATCGATAGTATAAGCGATATCCGCTTTCATTTTATGGATAGAAAAATGGCTGGCACCATTTCCGATTTCTTCATCCGGAGTAAAACAAAATCTTATCGGAGCGTGTTTTATCTCTGGATGCGATAAGTAGTATTCGATAATTTCAAAAATAATGACGATTCCGGCTTTGTCATCTCCACCTAAAAGATGCTCACCATCGGTAACGATCAAAGTTTGATTGAGATGATCCTTTAAATTTGTAAATTCTTGAGGATCTAAACGATAAGTTTTATTTAATTCGATGATTCCTCCGTCATAATTCTCGATAATTTTAGGAGTAAAATTACCACCTTGAAGTTCAGGCGAAGTATCCATATGAGCAATAAGACCGATTGTCGGTAAAGAAGAGTCTCCTTCAATTCCCCCGTAAATCAAACTATATTCGTCGAGTATTAAATCTTTAACTCCTAATTCTTTTAAGTCGTTAAAGAGAATTTTGGCAAAATTTTTTTGAGAGAGAGAAGATGGATACGAAGCAGAATTTTCATCTGAAGTGGTCTCGTATTGAACATATTTAATAAACCGATCGATAAGATTCATAAAATTTTACAATTCCTTTCTTGACATCATTATTTTAATCTTCTTTTCCAATAAAATAAATCAAATATATCAATCTTTTAAGAGACAACTTTTCAACATATAAACAATCGGCAATTGTGGAAAAAAATTTTTAGCATTTAGGTTGATTTACTTAACTCAATAATTATATAATTCTTTTGCCAAGCATCAGTTTGGATACAAATAATACCAAAGATATAAACAAATGTAATGGCATTTAGTTTTTGTAGCCCCAAAAATAGCTAAAAATACGCATTTTAAGGCATTTTATGAGAGGAAATACGATTTATGGTTAAGCAAGTAATCAAAAGAGATGGACGTGTTGTAAAATTTGAAATTGATAAAATTTATCAGGCGATTTCCAAAGCCGCGGAAGCCACTGAAGAGGACTTACCGATCGGTAAAATTGTCGATGAAGTTGTGGAAAACTTATCCACAATATATAAAAATCAAAAACCTTCGGTTGAGGACGTTCAAGATATCATCGAAAAAGTATTGATTAATCACGATTATGCCACTACGGCGAAAGCATACATCATTTATCGTAACGAAAGAAGCAAAGTCCGTGAAGCCAAGAGTAACTTAATGAGCACGATTAAAGATATTGCCCTTCTCGACGCTTCGAAAAATGATGTAAAACGTGAAAATGCTAATATTGATGGAGATACGGCGATGGGAACGATGCTCAAGTATGGTTCTGAAACCGCCAAATATTTCTATTTGAATAATATGATTTCAAAAGATATCGCCAAAGCGCATATCGAAGGTGATATTCATATTCATGATTTGGATTTCTACAGTTTAACGATGACGTGTTGTCAAATCGATCTTTTAAAATTATTTAAAGACGGTTTTTCAACCGGACATGGTTTTTTAAGAGAACCAAATGATATTAGAAGTTATGGGGCTTTAGCATGTATCGCCATTCAAGCCAATCAAAACGATCAACACGGCGGTCAATCGGTGCCGAACTTCGATTATTCGATGGCACCCGGAGTCAGAAAGAGTTATAAAAAGATCTTCAGAAATAATTTCTTTAAAATCGCGAATTTTCTTGAAGATAAAGTTACTTTAGAAGAAGTTAAAGAATTATTTGCTAAAATCGAAGAAGAAACAGGATTAGTTCCTTCGTATTTACGCGACGATTTTGAAAAAGAATTGAAGAAGAGATTAGCTTCCAAATTTGATAATATCGATAAAATTATCGCTAAAGTTAAAGTTGATTCGGAAAAAGATATCGAAGATGCGACTTTGCAATCGATGGAAGCGGTCATTCACAATCTTAATACCATGCATTCAAGAGCCGGCGCTCAAGTTCCGTTTTCAAGTTTAAACTATGGAACCGACACCTCTCCTGAAGGACGATTGGTAATCGACAAATTGTTGGATGCCACAATGGCCGGTTTAGGAGATGGAGAAACGCCGATTTTCCCGATTCAGATTTTTAAAGTTAAAGATGGTATTTCCTACAAAGAAGGCGATCCGAACTACGATTTATTTATGAAATCAATCGTTTGTTCTTCAAAACGTTTGTTCCCGAATTTCTCCTTCCTCGATGCTCCATACAATTTGCAATACTATAAAGAGGGCGATTACAACACCGAAGTTGCTTACATGGGTTGTAGAACTAGAGTTATGGGAAATGTTTATGATCCGACTCGTGAAATCACGTGTGGCAGAGGAAATTTATCGTTCACTTCGATAAATTTGCCGCGTCTTGCATTATTAAGTAAAAATCTCGATGAATTTTATTCGCGCCTTGATGCGATGATGGAATTGTGCATTAGACAATTGCTTGAACGATTTGAAATTCAAAAACATAAGAAAGTTTATAATTTCCCCTTCTTAATGGGCCAAGGAGTTTGGATTGATTCCGATAAATTGAGCATGAATGATGAAGTTGGCGAAGTTATTAAACACGGAACGCTTTCTGTCGGATTTATCGGTTTGGCAGAAACATTAAAAGTTTTAACAGGCAAACATCACGGCGAAAGTGAAGAATCGCAAAAATTAGGTCTTGAAATTATCGGGAGAATGAGAAAAAGACTCGACAAAGCCGCGCAAGATTATAAACTTAATTTCTCGCTTTTGGCGACGCCGGCGGAAGGTTTATCAGGAAGATTTGTTAAAATGGACAAAAAGAGATTTGGTATTATCGAAGGAGTTACCGATCAAGAATTTTATACCAATTCTTTCCATGTCCCGGTTTATTATGGAATTTCGATGTTTAGAAAAATCGATATTGAAGCGCCATATCACGCTTTAACCAATGCAGGACATATCTCCTATGTGGAAGTTGATGGCGATCTTACTAAAAACCCGAAAGCTTTTGAAAAGATTATTCGTCATATGAAGGAAAAAGGAATCGGTTACGGATCGGTTAATCATCCTGTAGATCGCGATCCGGTTTGCGGATACAACGGAATCATCGATAACGTTTGTCCAAAATGTGGCCGAAAAGAAACCGAAGATCAACATTTTGAAAGAATCAGAAGAATCACAGGATATTTGGTCGGAACGTTGGATCGTTTCAATAATGCAAAACGTGCTGAAGTTGAGCACCGCGTTAAACATAATCACTATGCGGATTAGTGGAATAATCGATGAATCAATCGTCGATGGCGAAGGCATTAGAACCGCGATATTTATGCAAGGTTGTTTGCATGATTGCAAAGGTTGTCATAATCCAGAGACACATCCATTAGACGGAGGCAAAGAAAAAACTCTTGAAGAAATCGAAAATAGAGTTTTACATAATGATTCTATCGATGGCATTACTTTAACCGGGGGAGATCCGTTTTATCAGTTAGATGCTGCGAAAGATTTATTAAATATGGCCAAAAGACATCATTTATCAACTTGGGTTTATACCGGCTATACGTTTGAAGAACTGCAAGAGTTAGCGAAAAACGATAATCGGTATCAAGAAATCTTAGAAAAGACAGATGTTTTAG
This sequence comes from uncultured Bacilli bacterium, assembly GCA_947591215.1. Taxonomy (GTDB): domain Bacteria; phylum Bacillota_I; class Bacilli_A; order RFN20; family CAG-449; genus CANQAG01. Next base: position 71,726 of record CANQCZ010000003.1, read on the forward strand.
TCGATGGGCGATATATGAGTGATAAACGTGATATATCTTTGTTATTTAGAGGTTCAACAAACCAAAGAGTAATCGATGTAAAAGAAAGTTTAAAATTAAAAGAAGTTGTTTTATATCTTCAGTAAAGAGGTTAGGCAGTTTAAAAGGCTGCCTTTTTTATGTTGTTTTCGATAATTTTGCAAGATTTAGTTGCGGCACTTATGATTTTTTGATATAGTTTATACGCTTTCTTTAAACACATTTGAGGTTTAAGGCGGAAGGAGATACTTAAATGAAAAAGGACATTCATCCAGCGTATCACAGAGTTAAAGTAACTTGCGTTACTTGTGGTAACGAATTTGAAACAGGATCGACCAAGGAAGAGATTCGTGTTGATACTTGTTCAAACTGCCATCCGTTCTACACTGGAAAACAAAGATTTACGCAAGCTGATGGCCGCGTCGATCGTTTCATGAAGAAATACGGAATGAAATAATCAAACCATCGCCTTCAGGGCGGTGGTTTTTTTAACTATAGGAGACAACGTTATGAAAAACAAATTATATATTACCACACCGATATATTATCCTAGTGCCTCGCTTCATATTGGACATGCTTATTGTACGACAGTTGCCGATACTATCGCCCGGTATAATCGGATGATTGGACGTGAAGTATACTTTTTAACGGGAACTGATGAACATGGCGAAAAGATTCAAAAAAATGCGGCGGCTGCGGGAAAAACACCGCAACAATTCGTGGATGAAATCGTTTCAGGTATTAAAAAGTTATGGAAAGAACTGAACATTTCTAACGATGATTATATTCGTACCACAGAGTTGCGGCATGAAAAAGTTGTGCAGAAAGTTTTCACTAAATTATTAGAACAAGGAGACATTTATTTAGGATCATATAAAGGATGGTATTGCACTCCGTGTGAATCATTCTGGACAGATTCACAAGTCGGAGAAGAACACATATGTCCTGATTGCAAACGCCCTGTTCATCAAGCTGAAGAAGAAGCGTATTTTTTCAAAATGAGCAAATATGCCGATCGGTTGATCAAATTTTATGAAGAAAATTTAAACTTCATCACTCCGGAAAGTCGCAAAAACGAGATGTTGAATAATTTTATTAAACCGGGACTCGAAGATCTTTGCATTTCACGGACTTCCTTTGATTGGGGAATTAAAATTAAAGAGAATCCGAAACACGTGGTTTATGTTTGGCTCGATGCGTTACTTAACTATATCTCAGCTTTAGGATATCTAAGTGACGATGATTCGTTATTTAAAAAGTTTTGGTCTGAAGATACCGAAATAATTCATCTAGTTGGAAATGATATTACGCGCTTCCATGTGATCTATTGGCCGATCTTTTTGATGGCTTTAGGTCTTCATTTACCGGATCGTGTTTTTGTGCATGGTTTATTAATGATGAAAGATGAAAAAATGTCGAAATCGAAAGGTAATGTTGTCGCTCCAGAACCATTGATAGAAAAATATGGTCTTGATAGTCTTCGTTATTATTTGGTGAGAGAAACCGTATTTGGAAGCGACGGTAGTTTTACCCCAGAACAATTTGTCGAAAGAATCAATGTAGATTTGGCTAATGATTTTGGCAATTTATTAAATCGTACAGTGTCGATGATTATGAAATATTTTGAAGGTGTCATTCCTCAATATAAAGGACAAGTTGGTACATTCGATGGCGATTTAGAAAAGTGTGGATTAACCGCGATTGAAAAATATGATGAAGCGATGCAAGATTTAAGAGTTACAGATGCTTTCGTTGAAGTTTTTAATTATATTTCAAGAGCTAATAAGTACATTGAAGAAACACAACCATGGGCTTTAGCTAAAGATGAAACGAAACGCGACGAATTGGTCTCGGTTATGAATCATCTTGCTAACGCTTTAAGACAAAGCGCCATTATGTTATCGCCGGTTCTTTTAAAAGCCCCGGGAGAATTATTTTCTCAATTGGGAATTGAAAAAGAGAAGCAAACTTATAGTACGTTAAGACAGTTTAATCTTTTAGGAAATGAGCACGTCAATAAAGGCAATCCATTATTTCCGCGTTTAGATGCTGCGATAGAAATCGAATATATAAAGAACTTAATGAAAAAATAGTCGAAAATGAAAAGGAAACCATTTAAAACTTTTACCTTTGAAGGAAAATGCATCGATCTTTCTCACGATGGAAAAGGTGTTGTTAAATATCAAGGAATTCCAGGATTCATCGAAAACATCCTTATTGATGAAGAAGCGATAATCGAGGTGACGTATCTTAAGAAAGATCGTTTTTTTGGTTGTGTTAAAGAAATTACCAAAAAATCTCCACATCGGGTTAAGCCACGTTGTGGTGTCTTTAAAGAATGTGGTGGCTGCGCTTTGCAGCACTTAGATTACCAACTACAGAAAGAATATAAGCGAAAGAAAGTTAAAGAGGCAATTAAACGAATCGGGGGAATCGATTGTGTTGTCGATGAGACGATTGGAATGGACGATCCGTATTTTTATCGTAATAAAATTCAAATGCCGGTTCGTATAACCAAAAAAGGCAATATCGTCTCTGGTTTTTATAAAGAAAACACGCATGATATAGTTCCAATAGAAGAATGTGTTATCGAAAATAAAGTAGCGGATCAAATATTAAAAACGATTCGCATTTTAATGAAAAAATATCGGATTTTACCATATGATGAAGATTTGAAAAAAGGAATCATTAGACATATTTTAATTAGAAATTCTCACTATTTTAAAGAAGTGATGGTGGTTTTAATTACAAGTGTGGATTCTTTTCCAGGACGTAGAGATTTTATCAAAGATTTGAAAAATCAAGAACCGATTATTTCTACGATTGTTCAAAATATCAATCCGAGAGATACAAATGTGATTTTAGGTGAAAAAGAAAGAATTCTATATGGGAAGGGATTTATTAAAGATCAATTATGTGGATTAACTTTTAAGATTTCCCCAAAATCATTTTACCAAGTCAATCCGATACAAACCGAAAAACTTTATCAAACAGCGATTGATTTAGCCAATATCAATAAAAATGATTTGGTACTTGATGCTTATTGTGGAATTGGAACCATCGGACTGATTGCCGCGAAAACCGCAAAAAAAGTAATCGGTGTTGAAATTGTTTCAGACGCAATAAAAGATGCGAGAAAGAACGCTAAAGAAAATGATATTCAAAACATCTCTTTTTATGAAGGTGATGCCGGTGAATTCATTTTGGAAAAACAAAAAGTAGGGATCACTTTTGATGTCGTTATTATGGATCCCCCTCGTAAGGGATCGGATGAAAAATTTTTAAATATCATTTTAAAGACTGAACCAAAGAAAGTCGTCTATGTATCTTGTGAACCATCAACATTGGCGCGAGATTTACAATTACTTTCACAAAAATATATCATAAAAAAAGTAGTACCAGTCGATATGTTTCCACAAACTTTTCATATAGAAAGTGTTGTTTTGTTAAAACTAAAATTAATAAATGGAAGTCGAAGAGAACAAATTTAATAATATATATCTTTATGTTTTCTTATATTTAAAATTGTTTTAGTATTGAACTTAGATTCTCAAAAATTCGATATTATACAAATTTATTTTAAATTAGGATATATTAAATGTATAATGCAATTAAATAAAATCTTTGTTGGTAATTATATTTATAAATTGTTTTAAATCAACAAGTACTATTGAAACGTTTTAAAAGGAGAGCATTAAAATGCAAAAATGGCAATTTGACAAATTAAAATTAAAAGACGCCTATGTCATAAAACCATTTTATAATGAAGATATTCGAGGTGGTTTTATTAAAGATTACTCCAAAGAGATTTTAGAACAAAATGGAATTTTTTACGAATTAAAAGAAGTATTTTATACCATTTCGTATAAAGGAGTAATTAGAGCAATTCATTTTCAAAGAATTAAACAACAAGCTAAATTAGTACGATGTGTTCATGGTAAAATCTACGATGTGATTGTAGATTTAAGAAAAGATTCTCCAACTTTTATGAAATGGGAAGGTTTTTATTTAACCGGAGAAAATATGTTAGAATTATTAGTTCCGGAAGGATTCGGACACGGGTATTTAGTTTTAGAAGATTCCATTGTTTCTTATAAATGTGCAGAAAAATTTTATGGAGAATATGATAGCGGAATTAAATTCGACGATCCACAATTAGATATTAAATGGCCGTATGAAGAAATAGGCGGAAAAGAAAAATTAATTATATCAGAAAAAGATAAAACTTTACCCTTGTTTAATGAATTTATACGTAATTATGATAAATTTTAAACTTCAGCTTAATTAAAATTTAAACTTCAAAATATCATTTTGCAATAAAACAATTTTTGCCTATTTATTTAATTAATTCACTGTAAACCGAAAAAAGAATAATGCTTTGTGCCTTTATTTGATACTCTTTATATAAAAATTTACTTTAGTACCTAATTCATAAAAAATATTTTAATTAAAGTTAATTAAATGTATACTATAAAATGTAAAAAATCGAAATATTTTGAATATAAAATAAAATTTTGGTTTTGGAGGTGCACATGAAAGTAGTAATATTGGCGGGTGGATTAGGAACACGAATATCAGAAGAATCGCATTTAAAGCCAAAACCCATGATTGAAATTGGCGGTCTCCCTATTTTAGTTCATATTATGAAAATATATTCTGCATATGGATTTAATGATTTTATAATTTGTGCTGGATATAAGCAAAATATAATAAAGGAATTTTTTAATAACTATTGTTTGTATGTAAATGATGTAACTTTTGATATGGAAAGAAATGAAACAAAAATTTATTTTAAATCGAAGGATAAATGGAAAGTTACAGTGGTTGATACGGGATTAAATACCATGACAGGTGGACGAATAAAAAGAATTAAGAATTATATTGGAGAAGAACCATTTATGGTAACATATGGCGATGCAGTTGGAGATATAAATATTCCGGAACTATTAAAAAGGCATTGCGAGTCCAAAAAAATAGGAACAATGTCAATATATAATTTTGGGCAAAACAAAGGAGTAGTAGATGTAGATAGTGAAGGAAATATTAGGCAATTTAGAGAAAAATCAGATTTGGATGGAGATTTAATTAATATTGGTTTTATGGTATTTGAGCCAGCGATATTTGATTATATTGATGGTGATGAAACGGTTCTTGAGTATGGACCATTAAAGAGATTGGCGGAAATAGGACAATTGAATTCATATATACATCGTGGGTTTTGGCAATGTATGGATACGTTAAACGAGAAAAATAAATTAGAGAATTTATGGGTAAGCGGTAACGCACCATGGAAGATATGGGAAGAATGATATGTTAGATTTAGAATTTTATAAAAATAAGATTGTTTTAGTGACCGGTCATACTGGATTTAAAGGCAGTTGGCTTTGCAAAATATTAATTAATGCGGGAGCAAAAGTTATCGGTTATTCATTAGAAGCACCTACACAACCAAATTTATTTACATTATCAAAAATTGAGGAAAAAATGATTTCTATTATTGGCGATGTTAGAGATTATGCGAAATTAAAATCTGTTTTTGATAAATATCAACCTGAAATTGTTTTTCATTTAGCGGCACAACCAATTGTTAGGGATTCGTATAAAAATCCTAAATACACGTATGAAACTAATGTATTAGGAACAGTAAATATATTAGAATGTATAAGATTAACTTCTACAGTTAAATCATTTTTAAATGTTACGACAGATAAGGTTTATTTAAATGATGATATCCGCGATCATCCATTTAAAGAAGATGAGCCGTTAGATGGATATGATCCATATTCAAATAGTAAATCTTGTAGTGAATTAGTTACACATAGTTATAAAAAGTCATTTTTTGATGATGAAAGATGTGCTATTTCTACTGCTAGAGCAGGTAATGTAATCGGTGGGGGCGATTTTGCAAATGATAGGATTATACCAGACTGTATAAGAGCAATAAAGGAAAATAAAGATATTATAGTTAGGAATCCATATTCAACGAGACCATATCAGCACGTTTTAGAACCATTATACATATACCTTGAAATAGTTGAAAAACAATATAAGGATAAAAAATTTCAAGGCTATTATAATGTTGGACCAGATGAATGTGATTGTATAAACACTGGAAATTTAGTAACAAAATTTTGCGATGCATGGGGACATAATTTAAAATGGATTAATAAATTCGATGGTGGACCTCACGAAGCGACATTTCTTAAATTAGATAATAGTAAAATAAAAGCAACTCTTAATTGGGCTCCAAGATGGCATATTGATGAATGTGTCAGAATAACTGTAGACTGGCTAAAAATATATTTAAGTAATATAAATCAAATTCCCTCTGAAATGGATAGGGAAATAGATGAATTTATGAAAGGAATTATATAATGAAGGCTATTGTTACAGGTGCTAATGGGTTTGTTGGAAGTGCCGTTGTAAAAGAATTAATAAAAAATAATATTGAGATTTTAGCTATAGATATTTCTTTTAAAAACTCGCGATTACCAAAAAGCGAAAAAATAAAAACAGTTGAAATTTCGATTGAAAATATTTTTTGTTTAGAAAAAATTTTAAATAAGAAAACATATGAATTATTTTATCATTTTGCATGGGTTGGATCTACTGGTGAATTAAGAACTGATGAAAAAATACAAGTTCAAAATGCACTTTGGACTGTTAATTGTTTAAAGACGGCTTATAATATTGGTTGCAAAAAATTTATTTGTGCAGGCTCTATTATGGAACACGAGGTAAATGAGACAATTTATGCACAAGAATCTTGTCCTGGATTAGCATATATTTATGGTGTAGGTAAAGTTTTAGCTCACGAACTATGTAAACCAATTGCAAATCAACTTGGAATAGAACTTATTTGGACTTATATAACAAATGCTTATGGTGTAGGAGAAATGTCTCCTAGATTTATAAATACAACATTAAGAAAAATTATTAATCATGAAAAACTAGAATTCACATCTGGAATTCAAAATTATGATTTTATTTATATAGATGATGTTGCTAATGCATTTTATCTTTTAGGAATTTACGGAAAGGCAAACAAAGGATATTTGATTGGTTCTGGTAACGCAAAACCTTTACGTGATTTCATTATTGAAATGTGCAATACTAACGCAAAAGATAATCCACCTTTATTTGGAAACGTAGCTTTTACCGGGGTAAATGTTCCACTTGATTGTTTTTCAATTGACGAAATACAACATGATTGTGGATTTGAAGCAAAAGTTAGTTTTTCAGAGGGGACCAAAAGAACTATTGATTGGTTAAGAAAGGAAAAATTATGAAAGGCAAAGATAATATAATACTATGTGATTTTCAACCAGATGAAAACTGGAATTTCTTAAAAGGATTAACAAATAAAACTAAATTAGAGTGGAAAACCATTATAAATGTAAGTAATGGTAATATAAGCTCCATCAAAAGATATTTTAAATATTTTTTCTTATCATTTAAAATTTTTATTCATAGAAAATCTTATAATAATATTATTGCGTGGCAACAATTTTTTGGCTTAATTTATGCTTTTTTATGCAGATTTTTTCATGTAAAAAAAGTAAATCAATTGTATATAATGACTTTTATTTATATACCGAAAAAAGGTATAATTGGTAAAATTTATTATAGATTTATAAAATTTATTGTTACTTCTAAATATATAGATAAAATTTTTGTATTTTCTAGTCAAGAGATAAAAAAATATTGTAATGAATTTGGAGTAAATGATAGTAAATTTTCTTTTGTTCCATTAGGAGATGATATAAAACCCGGAGACGAAATTGTTGATTTTGAACCGGATTTTATTTTTTCTTCTGGATTCAGTAATCGTGATTTCGATTTTTTAATTAATACCTTAATTGAAACAAAGTATGTGGTTAGAATTTATGGAAAAGAAGATTATAATGATAAAAATATCATTATGACTAAGGAAAGAGTTGGTAAAAAATTAGATTCAATTTTAAAAAAATGCAAATTAGTTTTAATTCCTATTAAAGAAAATCGAGAAGCTGGACAATTGACTTTATTACATGCAATGCAAGCGGGCATTCCAGTTATTGCCACAGATACAGATTGTATGAAAGAATATATTAAAGACGGATATAATGGATTTACTTGTCCGAATATAAAAGAAAAGTGGCTAGAAAAAATAGATTTATTATATAATGATGAAGAATTATATTTGCAAATGTCCAAAAATTGCAAACAAATTTATGAGACTAAGCATACGTTGATATCTTTCGGTGAAAATATAGGCGAGATTATAAACAAATACTTGGAAACAATATACAAAAATTAAGAAAACGTGAGAATAATCAATAGAGTGTATTGAATATAAAAATTATTAAAAAGTAAAGATACAAAATTATTAAATATTACCTAAATAAATTGTGTAGCTTTTTAATATTTAGTTTGAATATCATCAATTTTAGTAATAAAGCAAAAGATATTGCTTGATTAAAATTTAAACTTCAAAAGTTAAAAGACAAGAAAGGAAATAAAAAAACAACTTAAAAAATGGGGATATTTTGATCCTTTGAACAAAGGAAGAAAAAGGAATTAGAGTTGAAAAAGGGTCAAAAGTAACTAT